>NZ_JBHXNP010000052.1:0-60739 GCF_042719495.1 Streptomyces sp. NPDC058525 | reverse complement strand
GGAGAGTCGGACGGCCACTCCTTGGGAGCCACTGAAGGCAAGAACCCATAAGCCACACCCGGCCCTCCCGGGCCACCAAACAACTTACGGAGGGCCCATGACCAACATCCCCAAGATCGGGGATATCGTCGGTGACTTCCGCCTACCCGGAGTGCGTCTTAACGGCGAAGCCTTCCACCGCGGCGACTACACCTTGTGCGAGCAGCGCGGCAGGCCCATGATCCTCGCCTTCTATCCCGGCGACGACACCCCCGTGTGCAGCGCGCAGCTGTGCTCCTACTCCGACGGCCTCGAACCACTCCAGTCCGCCGGAGCTACGGTGTGGGGCATCAGCCCTCAGAACCTCGACAGCCACGAACGCTTCGCCCGATCCAGGAAGCTGCGCATGCCGCTCCTGGCCGACCCCGACCGATCCGTGGCGAAGTCGTTCGGCATCACCGCACCCCTGATCGGGCTGCGCCGCTCGGTATTCATCATCACCGCCCACGGCCGCCTGCACTGGAAACACGTCACCGCCGTCGGCGCCACCTACCCGCCCACCGCAGACCCGACCGCGCAGCTCGCCACCCTGCCGGCCTGAGCCGCACGAAACCAGTCCCAGACCGGGATTTCCGCCAATCCGTCTGCTGCTGGGTGTCCCGATGTCCATATCGCACACCGGAGCAGCGCAGCGGAAGCGGCTGGCAGCCAGGGGCTGACCGTGCGGGATCTGCCCGAGCTGTGCGACGTGGACACCCCGACCGATGCGGAACGGGTCGCTGCGGCCGCTCCGCAGACCTTGTTCGCGGCCCGGCACCGTGACCCATGCGCGGTGACGCGATGACCGGCCAGCTGACGGAACCGGTCCTCCGCACCTGACAGGTCGACCCGTACGCGGACACGCTGCGCCCTGGCAGGGCCCGCTCGGCCTCCGCCGCCCCGACGGGTGGCTGCTGCCCCTGGAAGTCGAAGGCTGGTACGCCGACGCACGCGGACTCGGCCGACGCCACCGTCCTGGCACTGTGTACGGGTTCGGTCCTGGACATCGGCCGCGGGCCAGGCCGCCTCGTCGCCGCCCTGACCGGCCTGGGACATCCCGCCGCTGCGCGTGGACGTCACCCCGGCGGCAGCGGTGGCGGTACGAGCGTCTTGCAGGCACGCCATGAAAGTGACCGGCGGGCCGGGGGCGGAGGGAAAGGCAACCCTTCATCACTCCGCCGACCAGACGCGTGCGGATGGCTGCAACACCGTACTGAACGCGGACGGCCAGGGCGTCGGGCCCCGCAAGGCCGTCGCATGCTGGAACGCTTCCACAGGTGAATCTGCGCACCGTCCTTGCCTCCGCCGCACTGGCTGCTCTCACGGCCTCGCTCTTCCTCACCATTCGGTACGACGGCTCGTCCACCGACCCCGCCGGTCTGTTCTGGTGGTACGCGGCCTGCTGGGTGCTCTTCGCAGCGGGCCTGCTCGCACTGCGCCGCGTCCCCGCAGGCAGCGTCGTGCCCATGCTCCTCGCCGGCGCCGTCACCGTCGCGGTGACCGGGCTGGTGGGGCCGCCGCAGACCAGTACCGACCTCTACCGCTACGCATGGGACGGCCGCGTCCAGTCCGCCGGCATCTCCCCCTACGACCACACCCCGCAGGACCCTGCGCTCGCACCGCTGCGCGATCCGTGGCTCTTCCCCACGGGCGCCGCCTGCACCGGCCCATATCTTGCCCCCGTCCCGCACACCGGCAGCACACCGCACTGCACTCGCATCAACAGGCCCGCCGTCCATACGATTTACCCGCCCGTCGCCGAGGCGTACTTCCTGGCCGTCGACCAGCTCGCGCCCTCAGACGCTCGGCACAAGCCACTGCAGATCGGCGCTGCCCTGATCTCCCTCGGCGTGACCGGAGCCCTCCTGCTGATCCTGCGCCGCGCCGGGAGCGACCTCCGCAACGCCGCGTACTGGGCCTGGTGTCCGGCCGTCCCCGTCGAGGCCGTCAACAACGCCCACATCGACATCCTGGGCGTCCTCCTCGCGGTCACCGGACTCGGCCTCGCCGCCGTCCCTGCCATGGCCCGTCGGACGGCCGGCGGCCTGCTCATCGGCGCCGCCATCGCCACGAAACTGATGCCTGCCGTCGTCCTCCCCGGCGCCTTGGCCGGGGTCCGCCGCGTCCGCGACGCGGCCGTCGTACTGCTGCCCGCCGCGGCCTTCGCCGCACTCGCCTACCTCCCCTACGTCCTCCTCTCGCACGGGTCGGTCTTCGGCTACCTCGGCGGCTACGTGGAGGAGGAGGGCTACGACGACCCCTCGGCGGCGTCGCGCTACTCGCTGCTGCGCCTGGTCCTGCCCGACACCTGGGTGTTCCCCGTACTGGTCACCGTCGTCGCGGGCGTGTGCGTATACGTGATGTGGCGTGGGGACCAACAGCGCCCCTGGAGCGGCGCCCTCCTCGTCACCGGCTGGTCTTTCGCCCTCCTCACCCCCGGCTACTCCTGGTACGCCCTGCTCCTGGTCGCGCTCGTGGCCTTGGACGGACGCTGGGAATGGCTGGCCATCGCGCTCGCGGGCGCCGCCGTCTACCTCCTCGGCCCGAGGTTCGGCTACCAGGCAGCGCTGAGCAACGTCGCCTACGGCGCTGCGGCCACTCTTGTCCTCACGGCCACTGTCATGCGGCTGTGGGCCGCGACGAAGTGGGCCGGCCCCGGGACCGAGGCAACCATGCCGCCGGCCGAGACACGACACAATCCGTAAAATTCTGATGCGGATGAGGCGGCGGACAATGCAGTTACGGGACGAGGGAGAACACCGGGCGGCCCCCGTTTGGCCTCTGCGAAACACCATCAATGTGTCGGATCGCTCATCAGTCGCCCGCTGTGCTTACGGTCGACCCGGCGACGGTTCCCTCTTCAGGTCCGTCGATGAGGCCACCGAAGGATGGGCATGGACGATCGCGAGAAACCGTCGGGACAGGGAGGGCAGGGCCCGTCGCCGCGCGCCCGGGATGCGGCAGTGCCGGACCCGGGTGCGCAAGGTGATCGAAAGGGCAGCGGATCTCGTGCGGCTCGACCCGGCGCCGGGGCCGGTGAAGTCGGTCAGCCAGGCTTTCGAACGGCTGTCGCTGCTGTTGCTCGTCGGCGGCGTGTTGTTCGTGTTCGCCACCGGAATGCTCAACGTTCAGCTGGACTACATCTTCCCCGGTTCCTTCTACGTCCTGCACTTCTACGGGTCCTGGGTGTTCATCGGAGCCTTCGTCGTCCACGTCGCCTTCCGTATCCCCCTGGTCGTCCGGACGCTGCGCTCAGGCGCACTGCGGAAGGAACTGCTGACGCCACTCAGCCGTACGAGCCCGGAACCGGCCGACGAGACGGGTCTGGTCTCCCCTCGCCCGGCGGAGCCGACCATCTCGCGGCGGGGAGCGTTGGCCATGGTGGGTGCCGGTTCGCTGGTGCTGCTGGGGGTGACGGCGGGTCAGAGCATCGGAGGGTGGCTGCGGGGCACGGCGCTGCTGGCTCCCCACGGACAGGACCCCGGCACGGGCCCGAACGGGTTCCAGATCAACAAGACGGCAGCCGGCGTGGGTATCCGCGCCCGGGACATCGGTCCCGAGTGGCGTCTGGTCGTGCGCGGCGGCGGCCGTCAGCGGATTTTCACCCGAGCCCAGGTCCTGGCATTGCCGCAGCACGGCGCGGCCCTGCCCATCGCCTGCGTGGAGGGCTGGTCAACCGAGGACCAGGAGTGGAGCGGGGTGCGGCTGGCCGACCTGGCCGCACTTGTCGGGTTCTCCGGCCCGCCACCGGGGGTGTTCGTCGAATCCGCGCAGCGCAGCGGCGCGTTCCGCTCGGCAGCGCTGCGCGACAACCAGGTCGGTGACCCGCGCTCGCTGCTGGCGCTCAGGGTCAACGGAGCCGACCTTTCGCCGGATCACGGATATCCGGCGCGGGTGATCGTGCCGGCCAACCCAGGGGTGCACAACACCAAATGGGTCACCCGTCTCACCTTCGGGGAGCGCGTATGAAAGGGTTCCGCGAGGTTTACGGTTCGTCACCACTGCACTTGCTGCTGGTGCTGAGCTCCTTCGCCCTCACCCTGTACGCGGGGGTCCGGCTGCTCGACGGCGACACGATCGGCGTTCTCGTGTGGTTCGTCGGAGCCGCGCTCCTGCACGACCTGGTCCTGCTGCCCTTGTACACGCTCACCGACCGCGCCGCCCAGGCCGCACTGGGCGTTCGCGGGCACGCCGCTCATGGCGACCGCCCTTCTCCCGCGAGCGGACGGATCAACTATGTCCGGGTGCCGGCCTTCATCTCGGGCATGCTGCTGCTGACCTGGTTTCCCCTGATCCTGGGCCAGGTGGGCCACTACACGGCGTATACCGGCCTGCCGGACGACGTCTTCCTGGGACGCTGGCTGCTGATCACCGCCGTCCTCTTCGGCCTGTCAGCCCTGTGGCTGCTCGTCCGCATGTGGTCCTCCCGCCCGCCGCGCCCGAAGCCCCGGCCGCAACCACAACCGCACAAGAAGCCCGCGCCGTGACGGCGCCATCGCGGGGTGTCCGCTCCAACGGTCCAGCGCTGCCTGTCGCAGCGGCGCTGAGGGGAGGCGCAGCCGTGCTCAGGCATGCAGGCGGCGTTCGGGAAGCGGTTGGGACGGTGGTGCGGTGAGTACGCGTCCGATTCATGATTACGCTGTGCTGTCGGACCGTCGTTCGGCGGCCCTGGTCGGCACCGATGGCTCGGTCGACTGGCTGTGCGTTCCCCGGTTCGACAGCCCCGCGATCTTCGGCCGGCTGCTTGACGACGAGGCCGGCCACTGGTCGATCCGACCCAGCGGCCCCGCTGACGTCAGCCGCCGGTATGCGCAAGAGACACTCGTGCTCGAGACGACCTTCCGCACAGCGACGGGTACGGTGGTCCTGCTCGACGCGCTCGCGATGGGACACCGGGAGCGCGGACATGCGCTGGGTGCCTCCTCGCCCGGTGTACTGCTGCGTCAGATCACCTGCACGGACGGCTCGGTGAACATTGAGATCAGCTATGCGCCACGTCCGGAATTCGGTCTCATCCACCCCGTGATGGCGCCTGTTCGCGGCGGGCTGACGGCCTACGGCGGCGCTCATCTCCTGATGCTGTCTTCCCCGGTCGCCCTGGACGTCAGCAGGTCCACCGCGCACGCCGAGGTGTCGCTGACGGCAGGACAGCGGGTCGGCTTCGCCCTGCACGCCGGGTCGCCCTGGGCCGACGAGCCTGCGACTTGGAGCGCACGGCGAATCCGTCGCCGCCTGAACGACACCATCAAGGGCTGGCGCTCGTGGTCGCAGGCCCATCAGGGATACCGTGGCCCCTGGCAGGAACAGGTCGGCCACAGCGGACGCGTACTGCAGGCCCTGACTTTCGCTCCCACCGGTGCCATCGTCGCAGCGGCCACCACATCCCTGCCCGAGAGCATCGGCGGCGACCGCAACTGGGACTACCGCTACACCTGGGTGCGCGACGCCAGCTTCACCCTCCAGGCACTGGCCACCGTCGCCTGCCAGAAGGAGAAGGCGGCGTTCTTCGGCTTTCTCGCCCGAGCCGCGGCCACTCAACTGGAACGCGGAGTGGACCTGCAGATCATGTACGGGATCGGCGGCGAGAGAGACCTGAGCGAACGCATCGTGCCGCATCTGAGCGGCTGGCGCGGGAGCGCACCGGTGCGCGTCGGCAACGGTGCCTGGCAGCAGCGCCAGCTCGACGTCTACGGGGAACTGCTGGACGCCGCCCACCAACTACTTCCCCCCGGGGAGCAGCTCGACCCTCACACCCGCACCCTCCTGCTTCAAGCGGCCGAGGCAGCCGCCCGACGCTGGAGCGAACCCGACCAGGGCATCTGGGAGGTACGCGGGCCCAGCCGGCACTTCCTGCACTCCAAACTGATGTGCTGGGTCGCCCTGGACCGGGCCATCGACATGGCCCCCGCGCTGGAGGCCACCACCGACCGCGTCGCCGAATGGCAGGAAACCCGCGCGCAGATCCGCACCGCCATCGAAACCCGAGGATGGAACGCCCGATTGGGTGTCTTCACCCAATCGTTCGAAAGTGACGAGCTCGACGCCTCGGCGCTCATGCTTCCACTCGTCGGATTCCTGCCCGGACACGACCCGCGCGTCCGTTCCACCATCGATGCCATCGCCGCCCGGCTCACCGATGCCCACGGCCTGGTACGCCGCTACCTCAGCGACGACATCGCGGCCGAAGAAGGCTCGTTCCTCCTGTGCACGTTCTGGCTCGCTCACGCCCTGGCCCTGACCGGTGAAACAACCCGTGCCCGAAACGTCTTCGAGACCGTCCTCGATCACTCCAACGATGTCGGTCTCCTGGCCGAAGAAGTCTCGTCCACCACCGGAGAGGCACTCGGCAACTACCCCCAGGCCTTCAGCCACATCGGGCTCATCAATGCCGCCCGCGCCATCCACCAAGCCGAACAGGACGCGCACTCGGCCTCTCCACTCCAAGGGTGACGGCTACGCCCGACGCAGCACTGGGTGGCTCCTGCCACACTGCTCGCAAGCAGCCCAGCCCGTCTCCCGGGCCACACGAAGGAGCGCCTGAACACCGAGCCTCGCCCAAGGAAACGCGGCACCAACGCTCCTCCCCCCGTCGCCAACCCGTACCCTTAGCCGCTCATCGACGTCCCCACACGCGGCCTCCACCAGCAACAACCCTTCAGCGGAAGTGAACTGAGCGACACGCTCCAGCAGTGCATGCGGGTCGCCACCGATACCGACGTTCCCGTCGATCAGCAGCCCCGGTCTGCCAGTTTCCCTCGTCGGGCAAGGGGTCGAAAACACTACGACACAGCGCCCTCCCGCCCATACGAACGGTGCGGGCGACAGCTTCGAGACTCACATCAATGCCCAGACCCTGATGCGCAAGGCCGTGCAGAGCAACAACCATCCGTCCGGCGCCACAGCCGATGTCGAGAACCGGGCCCACACATCGGTGCAAGACCGTCAGATCAGCGAGATCGGCACGGGCACACCACCGTTCGATCTCGAGCGGCTGAAGCCAACCACCCGAACCACGCCAGAACAGCGGACCCCTGCCGGCACGGAGCGCATCGCGGTACGGACGGGCCTGCCAAGCAGCGCTGCGCCGCCCCATCGGATCCGAAATCCGGGAGAAGCGCCCGGACCCCACTACCGGCTCGGCCGGAATCACGGCTTCCCAAGGGCTGGTCGCCCCGGTGTAGTTGACACTGATGCAGCACCTTCCCCTTCGTGTCCGGCACAGGTCTGTCCCGGGACGGCCTACCCCAGACCATCGGCCGCGATGGTGCGCCCAGCCCCTTCCCTACACGGTGATGACAGAGTGTCATGAGCTGCCAGGATGGGGCAGGCATGATGTCAATGGCCCTGTGAGCAGGGTGCTTTCAGGCCATCGCCAGCGGCTGCCGCGTAGTGGAAGATCTGCACCACTTCCGGGCACGGGTGGCGGGCGGACCTCGGACGTCCGGCCCAGCTCAGTGAGCAGCACCGACCGAGGGACGGCAGCCTGCGCGCGCGGGATCGGCGGTCATGGACGGTCCCGGCTCAGGAGAAGAGTAGTCCGTGCTGATGCTGATGGCCGTCGTGTCTCCGGGAGAGGTGGTCGGCGCGGGGGTCCGAGTGGCGGTGCCGGTGCCGTGGTCGTCATCATGGCGTTCGTCGCTCCCCTTCGCCCAGGCCGATCGCCGGGACCTCGGACGGTCGGATCCGGCGCGGCGCGCGGCCCGGGCCCGCCGCCGGGGCGTGCTCACTCAACCGAAACGGCTTCGAGCTGTTCCTCAAGGGCCGCCAGCGTCCGGTAGCAGGGCATCACCTGGGCGATGGAGGAGTTCGGCTCGCGGCCCTCGCGGATTGCGGCGACGAACTCGCGGTCCTGCAGTTCGATGCCGTCCATCGAGACGTCGACCCCGCTCACGTCGATCGGCTCGTCTTTGCCGGTGACCAGGTCGTCGTACCGCGCGAGGTAGGTGCCGGTGTCGCCGATGTAGCGGAAGAACGTGCCGAGCGGCCCGTCGTTGTTGAACGACAGCGACAGGGTGCAGAGGGCGCCGTTCGCCGCGCGGAGCTGGATCGACATGTCCATCGCGATGCCGAGCTCGGGGTGGATCGGGCCCTGGATCGCGTTGGCCTGCACGATCGGCGAGCCGATCTGGTAGGCGAACAGGTCGACGGTGTGCGCGGCGTGGTGCCACAGCAGATGGTCGGTCCAGGAGCGCGGCTGGCCGAGGGCGTTGAGGTTCGTGCGGCGGAAGAAGTAGGTCTGCACGTCCATCTGCTGGATGCGGTAGTCCCCGGCCTGGACCCTCCGCCGTACCCACTGGTGGCTGGGGTTGAAGCGCCGCGTGTGCCCCACCATCGCGACCAGGCCGGTGCGCTGCTGTGCCTCCAGGCATGCCTCGGCGTCGGTCAGGGAGGCGGCCAGCGGGATCTCGGTCTGGACGTGCTTGCCCGCTTCGAGGCAGGCCAGCGTCTGCGCGGCGTGCATCGGTGTGGGCGTGGCGAGGATGACGGCGTCGATGTCGTCCATCCCCAGCGCCTCTTCCAGGGTGGCGACCCCGCGGCCGATGCCTTGTTCCGCGGCGAACTTCCGGGCGCTTTCGAGGGTGCCGCTCACGACGGCGGCCACCTCGACGCCCTTGATCCGCCTGAGCGCGGCCGCGTGCTTGGCGCCGAAGGCGCCGCCTCCGGCCAGGGCGATCCGGACGGTCTGGTCGTCAGTCATTGAGACTCCTTCACGGCGGGCTCCTGGGCCCGCGGGTGGTTCGCCAGGATCAGGTGGCCGACGGCGGTGTTGGACGCCGGCACATGGTAGAAGCGGTGCTCGACCTCGATCTGTCCGGACCCGTCGAGGTCGCTCATCGCCCCGCGGGCGATCAGCCACATGACCAGCTCGATGCCCTCCGAGCCCGCCTCCTCGACGTACTCCAGATGCGGCACCTGCGACAGGCCGGACGGGTCCTCGATCAGCTGGTCGAGGAAAACGTTGTCCCACTCCCGGTTGATGAGGCCGGCGCGCGGGCCCTGCAGCTGGTGGCTCATGCCGCCAGTGCCCCACACCTGGACCTTCAGCGGCCTGTCGTAGGACTCGATCGCCTTGCGCAGCGCCTGGCCGAGCTTGAAGCACCGGGCACCCGAGGGCACGGGGTACTGCACCACGTTGACGTGGAACGGGATCACCTTGCACGGCCACTTCTCGACGTCCCCGAACATCAGCGACAGCGGTACGGTCAGGCCGTGGTCGACGGTCATCTCGTTGACGAGGGTGAGGTCGAAGTCGTCCCTGATGAGGGAGTGCGCGAGGTGAGCGGCCAGGTCGGGGTCGCCCTCGATGCCGGGGACCGGCCGGGGCCCGTAGCCCTCGTCGGCGGTGGCGTACGCCGCGCCGGTACCCAGCGCGAAGGTCGGGATCAGCGACAGGTCGAACGTGCTGGCGTGGTCGTTGTAGACCAGGAAGATCACGTCGGGGAGGTTCTCTTTCGCCCACTGCTTGGAGAACTCGTAGCCCTCGAAGACCGGGCTCCAGTAAGGCTCTTCGGTCTTGTGGTGGTCCATCGCCGCGCCGATCGCCGGCACGTGCGAGGTGAAGACCGCGCCGGTGATGGTGGCGTGCTCGGCCGGCGCCGCCGGGTCGGCGTACGCCGCTTCGAGGACGGCGTGGTCGATCCGGTTGCCCTCGACGGAGCGGCCGCCGCCGACCATCATGTCGCGGTACTCCTGCTCGGTCATGCCGGTCATCGAGCCCGCCATCTGCTGGAACGACAGCCCCAGCGTGGCACCCCACTTGGCGAGGAAGTAGATGTTGCCGCCCTCGCGCATGGCGGCGTTGAGGTCACGGTCGAGCAGCGCCTGCTTCTGCTCCTCCCGCAGGGGCCAGGCGTCCAGGTAGGCGCGCTCGTCGGCAAGATAGAGCTCGCGGTTCTCCGCCGTCATCAGTGACATGCAGAACTGGTTGAGGTGGTACCCCTTGGCGGACTGCTCGGCGTCGAAAATGGTCGTCCCCGGAACCAGTTTGTAGCTCTTGTCCAGTGACATGGTGAGCCTCCAATCGTGCGGTCGGTCAGTCGGCGTCCGGCCAGTACAGGCGCATCGGGTTGTCGACGAGGAGCCTGCGCTGAAGCTGCGGCGTCGGCGCGATGTGCGGGATGAAGTCGACGAGCAGACCGTCGTCCGGCATGTGGCCAGTGAGGTTCGGGTGCGGCCAGTCGGTGCCCCACAGCACCCGGTCGGGGAACTCCTCGACCACGCGCCGGGCGAACGGGACGACGTCGCGGTAGGCATCCTGCTCCCCGTCGAGGGCCGGCGGGCCGCTCACCGACAGCCGCTCCGGGCAGGTCACCTTGCACCAGATGTCCGGCCGCGCCCGCATGAAGTCCAGGAACGCCTCGAACTCCGGGCCGTGCGGGTCCTTGGTGACATCGGGCCGCCCCATGTGGTCGATGACCAGCGGCACCGGGATCGAGAGGAAGAACTCGCGCAGGTCTGCGAGGTCGGCCGCCTCGAAGTAGACGACGACGTGCCAGCCGTAGGGCGCGATCCGCTCTACGACGTCCCACAGGTCCTGCCGTGGCGCCGCGTCGACGAGCCGCTTGACGAAGTTGAACCGTACGCCGCGTACGCCGGCCTCGTGCAGCTCCCGCAGCTGCGCGTCCGAGATCCCGGGCCGCACCGTCGCGACACCACGGGCCAGACCTCCCGAGGCCCGCAGGGCGTCGGTCATGGCACTGTTGTCGGCTCCGTGACAGGTCGCCTGGACCACGACGTTGCGGGCGAAGCCCAGCTGGTCGCGCAGCTCGAAGAGCTGATCCTTGGATGCGTCGCAAGGGGTGTACTTCCGCTCGGGGGCGAACGGGAACTCCGCGCCCGGGCCGAAGACGTGGCAGTGCGCGTCGACGGCGCCCTCGGGCACCTGGAACCGCGGCCGGCTCGGACCGGGGTACCAGTCCAGCCAGCCGGGGGTCTTCTCGAAGGTCGTCATCCCCGGTCCTCCTCAGTCCTCGTAGCGCAGTCCGAGCCCGGCCAGAGGGCCGCGCATGCCGTAGATGTCCAGGCCGAGCTCGCCCGAGCGGAACCGCGCGCGTTTGCTCTCCTCGTTCGCCTCACGCCTGGCCGACGCTTCAGCGACCTCGGCGGCCCGCTCGCGCGGCACCACCACGACACCGTCACGGTCCGCCACGACGACGTCACCAGGCCTGACCAGGGCGTTGGCGCAGACCACCGGCACGTTGACCGAACCGAGCGTGGCCTTGACCGTGCCCTTGGCGTTGATCGCCCGGGAGAAGACCGGGAAGTCCATCTCCTCCAGGTCGACCACGTCGCGCACTCCGCCGTCGATGATCAGGCCCCGGCATCCCCGGGCGCGGAAGGAGGTGGCGAGCAGGTCGCCGAAGAAGCCGTCCTCGGTCTCGGTCGTGCAGGCCGCGACGACGACGTCGCCTTCGCGGATCTGCTCGGCGGCGACGTGGAACATCCAGTTGTCGCCGGGCTGCAGCAGCACGGTCACCGCGGTACCGCACATACGGGCCGTGGGGTAGACGGGGCGCAGGTAGGGACGCATCAGGCCCACCCGGCCCATGGCCTCGTGGATCGTCGCGACTCCGAACGCCGACAGTGCGGCGACGGCGCGGGGATCGGCGCGGGTGATCGATGTGTGGACGACACCCATCTCGGTGTGTTCCATGCGTTCTTCTCCTGGGATTCAGTGGCCGGCCACGGCGAGGCGGGCGGCGAGTCGGGGGTACACGCGCAGGGCGTTGCCGCTGTAGACGGCGGCGCGTTCCCCGTCGGAGAGGTGCGCGGTGGCCTCGACGTACCGCTTCGTGTCGTCGAAGTGGTGACCGGTGCGCGGGTCGATGTCGCGGACCGCGCCGATCATCTCGCTGGCGAACAGGACGGACCGGCTGGGGATCACCTGGGTGAGCAGGTCGACGCCGGGCTGGTGGTAGACGCAGGTGTCGAAGAAGACGTTGTCGAGCAGCGTCTCGGGGTCCGGTCGGCCCAGCGCCATCGCCAAGCCGCGGAAGCGGCCCCAGTGGTAGGGCACCGCGCCGCCGCCGTGCGGGATTACGAAACGCAGCGTCGGGAAGTCGGCGAACAGGTCGCCCTGGACCAGCTGCATGAACGCCGTGGTGTCGGCGTTGAGGTAGTGGGCGCCGGTGGTGTGGAACGCCGGGTTGCACGAGGTGCTGACGTGGATCATGGCGGGTATGTCGTACTCGGCCATCGCCTCGTAGAGCGGGTACCAGCTGCGGTCGGTCAGCGGCGGCGCGGTCCAGTTGCCGCCCGACGGGTCGGGGTTGAGGTTGACCGTCACCGCGCCGAGTTCCTCGACCGCGCGGCGCAGCTCGGGCAGGCAGGTCGCCGGGTTGACGCCGGGTGACTGCGGCAGCATCGCGCCCATCGCGAAGCGGTCGGGGTAGAGCGTGCAGACGCGGTGGACCAGGTCGTTGCAGATCCGCGCCCACACCGAGGAGACCTCGAAGTCGCCGATGTGGTGGGCCATGAAGCTGGCGCGCGGGGAGAAGATCGTCAGGTCGCTGCCGCGTTCGTCCATGAGCCGCAGCTGGTTGCTCTCGACCGCCTGACGTAGGTCGTCGTCGGTGATGACCAGGTCGTCGGGGTCGGGTGCGTGCTCCGGGGTGCCGGCCGCAGCCACCTGCCGGTTCCGCCACTGCGCGAGCTGCGGCGGCGCGGTGGTGAAGTGACCGTGACAGTCGATGATCATGCGGTTGCTCCTGGTGGTTGTCGGAATCAGCCCAGGGATGCGGCGGGCCAGCCGGTGTACTGCTCGGCGAGGTAGGTGCGCCCGGCGCGGGTGCCCACCACGTTGTCGAGCTCGCCGAGCTGGCGCCGCAGATCGAACGTGGTGCCGCCGGGCGCGGTGTGCAGCAGCTGGGTCATCCAGTACGAGAAGTTCTGTGCCCGCCAGACCCGCTGCAGGGCGCGCGGCTGGTAGTCGTCCAGCGCGGCCTCGCCCGCGCTGCCGAGTGCCCGCAGCAGGACGTCGGCGAGCACCTTCACGTCGTGCAGCGCAAGGTTGAGCCCGCGGGCGCCGGTCGGCGGCACCGTATGTGCGGCGTCGCCCGCGAGCGCCATCGAGCCCCAGCGCATCGGCTCCTGAACGAAGGAGCGGAACCGCAGCACCGTCCGCTCGAGAATCGGCCCCTCCTTGAGACGGAAGCCGTCCTGGCCGGCCACCCGGGCCTGGAGCGTCTCCCAGATGCGGTCGTCCGGCCAGGCGTCGGCGGACTCTTCGGGGTCGCACTGGAAGTACATGCGCTGCACGGTCTCGGTTCGCTGGCTGATCAGCGCGAACCCGTGCTCGGAGTGGGCGTAGACCAGCTCGGGCGCGCTCATCGGCGCCTCGGCCATGATGCCGAACCACGCGAAGGGGTACTCCCTGCCGTAGCGCACCCGCCGCTCCTCGGGCACCAGATCGCGGCACATGCTCCGCGACCCGTCCGCACCGACCACGTACCGCGCCCGGATCTCGTGGCGGGACCCGTCGGGCGCGGTGTAGCGGACCCGGGGAGCGTCGGTGGTGATGTCGAGGACCTCGGTGTCCTTGACGCCGAAGTGGACCGTGCCGCCGTCGCGGTCCCGGACGTCGGCCAGGTCGGTGAACACGTCGGTCTGCGGGTAGAGCCACACCGACTCGCCCACCAGCTCCTTGAAGTCGATGCGGTGCGGCCGGCCGCCGAACCGGAACTCGACACCCTCGTGCTCGTGGCCTTCGCGGAGAATCCGGTCGGAGACGCCGGTCTCGATCAGATCCCGGGCCGCGTCGGCCTCGAGGATGCCGGCCCGGTGCGTCGTCTCGATCTCGCGCCGGGAGCGGGTGTCGATCACGATCGTCTCGACCCCGGCGCGCCCGAGCAGGTGCGCCAGCATCAGCCCGGCCGGACCGGCGCCGATGACAGCGACGGGAACCGAGGCAACGGTGTCGACGGTGGCGTCGGCCATGGCATCTCCTGAGCGGCTGCGAACGTTCCGGACACCCCGAACGTTGGCACCCGGGGCCGGAGCCGGTCGCCGGTGTTTCCGTCAGGCGGAAGCCTTCGGAATCAGACCGTGGTGCGGGCGCGCCGCCCGAGCTCGTCGGAGATCCCGTACACAGCATGCAGAAGCGGCTCGCGCAGCCCGCGCGCACGGCTCGCACCACTCGCCGCGACGACGATCCCCAAAGCGGCACTGACCGGCCCGGTCCGGCCGATCCGCACAGGTGCTGCCACCGCGACCGCTTCCTCCGAGAGCTGCCGGTCGCTGACGAAGACCTGCTCGCGGCGGATCCGGTCCAGCTGCGCGCGCAGCGTCTTCGGGTCGGTGACGGTGTGCGGCGTCCAGGCCCGCAGCGGCGATCCGAGGACCTCTTCCTGGATGTTCCCCGGTGCGTGTGCCAGCAGCACCCGGCCCATCCCGGTCGAGCCGATGGGGAACCGGGTCCCGACCGTCGTCAACAGCTGTACCGATCGATGTCCGGAGATCCGTTCGACGAACACGAGCTCAGTGCCCTCGCGCACCGCGAGCTGAACGTTCTCGTGAGTCGCCTCGTAGAGGTCCTGCATGAACGGCAGGGCCACATCACGCAGGATCTGGGTGCGGGGGCATCCCGAGGTGATCTCCCAGAGCCTCAGCCCGATGTGCCACGACCCGTCCTCCCCGCGCTCCAGCGCTCCCCAGTCCGCCAGCTCCGCGACCACTCGGTGCGTGGTGCTCAAGGCCAGACCTGTGCGCTGAGCGATCTGGGACAGTGTCTGCGACGGGTGCTCGCGGTCGAAGGCCGAGAGGACTTCGAGGACTTTTCCTGCCGCCGTGCTCCGGGTTGTGCTCACGCGGGCAGTCTCGCAGACGGGCGCCCCGCCGCCCGGCCGCACCCCGTACCATCTGCCGGACACCAAGGAGGCGACGTGAACCAAGAGATCATCTCCGGGCTGTCCTCGATGGCGACACGACCCGTACTGGCCGAGCTTTCCGAACACATCCGCATCGCTCACGGGATGCAGGTACGTTTCGAGGCCGCCGGCGGAGTGGACACGGCACGGCGGGTGCGCGAGGGCGCCGACGCCGACCTGCTCGTGCTCGCCGACGGAGCACTGGCCGAACTGGAGAAGGAGGGGCACGTCCTCGGGGGCACGGTGCGCCCGCTGTGGGTCTCTCCAGTAGTCGCGGCCGTGCCGGAGGGAACACCGGTTCCGGCACTCGGCTCGGAATCCGACCTGCGAGCCGCTCTTCTGTCCGCGAAGAGCGTCGCCTACTCCACCGGCCCGAGCGGTACCGCCCTCATCGATCTGATCGCCCGGCTGGATCTCGCCGACACTCTCGGGGACCGGCTCGTCCAAGCTCCACCGGGCGTGCCCGCAGGCAGCCTGCTGTCGTCAGGCCGAGCCGATCTGGCCTTTCAGCAGCACAGCGAACTGATGGACCTGCCGGGCGTCGTCGTCATCGGCCCGCTGCCGGGCGATACCGCCATCACCTCGATGTTCAGCGGGGGCGTACTGACCGCCTCCACCCAGCCGGGCCGCGCCCGCGAAGTCCTTGATCTTCTCGGTTCCGACGCGGCTTCGAGGACCGCCCGGGCCAGGGGCATGCGGGCGCCCGGGGACCGGTGACCGCCTGCTCGGATGGCGGGGCGGCGGTGATGCGCCGCCCCGCAGGCTCACCGGCCCTTCGTCAGCCCCACGGATTGAACGGGATGTTCGGCTTGGCCTTGTTGAGGGTGTCGTTGAACTTGGAGTCCTGGATCGGGAGGTTGGCCTTGCCCCAGCCGGACTGGTTCAGCCGGCGCTGGAGGTTGACGCCGTTGTTGCTCCGCGGGAAGTGGTCCCAGCTGACCAGGGCGGGACGGTCCCACCCGCCGTCTCCCCAGGCTTCCGCGCGCTCGCCCCACTTCGCGAAGCGCAAGGCGTGCGTACTCGCGCCGTCCTTGTGGTAAACGATCTTGACGTGGGCGCCGTCCATCGGAACCTTGTTGACCGGGTGGGTGCTGAACCCTCCGTGGCGGGAAGCCGAGAGATACGAGGGTTTGCCGGACCCCTGCCGCACCCACACCACGACGGACTCCCAGTCGTGGCGGTGCCCTCCGATACTGCTGCCGTTCAGGGCCTGGTCCTTCTCGAAGTACAGGGTGTAGACGATTCCGCACCAGCCGTTGTTGCACTTGGCCCGCGCGTAGGTGTTGGCCGTGCCGAGGTGGTCGGTCCGGCACCCGCCGCCGAGCGAACCGGTAGGCTTGAGGCCGCCGTTGAGGTTGCCCCACATGTCGATGGCGGCCGCGGGGAAGCAGCCGTTGGAGTCGTAGTCGAACAGCGGCTGGAACGCCCGCTGGAACGAGGTGGAGCTCTGCGGCAGGCCCGACAGGTTGGGGGCCGCGGCGGCGCTGCCCGCCAGCGCGGCGGCCAGCGCGATGGCGCTGCCCGCGACGAACGCGCTCTTGCCCAGGCGGGACGGCCTTCTCATCTTCAGGGCATGGGTCATGCGGTGATCTCCAGTCGCTCGGTCTGCTCTGTGGCCGGCTTCGATACCGAATTCGGCGTGGCGGACTGAGACTGGCAAGCGGGAAGTTGATCGTCACGCCCCTTCATCACGGCAATCAATTCCCTTCAGCACGCGCCGACTTGCGCTGGATGGCGTTTCCCTGGCCGTCATCAAGCGCACACCACGCGTTCGGTTCACTGCCGATCGGTCCGAAACGTAGATTGATCCTCCTGAACACTGCGTCTTCTGCTGTGGGGAAGTGAGTGGACCATGGGTCGTCCGGAACGACCGTTGGACCCCGAGGGTGGCCCCGTGCAGCGCCTCGCGCACGAACTGCGCACGTTGCGCAGGGCCGCCGGCAGCCCGTCGTACCGGACGATGGCCGAGGCGGGCGGCTTCTCCGCGACAACCCTGTCGCAGGCGGCGGCCGGAGTGCGGCTACCGTCCCTCGCCGTCGTCCAGGGGTACGCGCGCGCGTGCGGGGCCGATCCGAGGGAGTGGGAGCCGTGCTGGAGAGCGGCGGAGGCGGAGGCAGCGAAGACTCCCGTGCGCGAAGCAGGGCAGAAGCGGGCGCCGTACCGCGGACTCGCTCGGTTCGAGCCGGGCGATCACGAGCTGTTCTTCGGCCGGGACCGCGCGGTGGAGGAGCTCAAGCGGCTGGTGCGCGACCACCGGTTCACGGTGGTGTCCGGCGCGTCCGGCAGCGGCAAGTCCTCGCTGCTGAGGGCTGGTCTGATCCCGTACCTGCGCGAGGAAATGGGCAAACGGGGTCGCCCCGCGATATTGCGCGTGCTCACCCCGGGCCCCAGACCCGCCACGACATACGGGCACCTGCTGGCCCCGGCGGATGGCCGGCCGGAGAGCTGGGTGGTGGTGGACCAGTTCGAGGAGGTCTTCACCCTGTGCCAGGACCGGGAGGAGCGGAGCCGCTTCATCGACCAGCTCCTGGCCGCCCGGGAACCGGAGAGCCGGCGTCGGGTACTCGTCGTCGTACGAGCCGACTTCTATGCCCGGTGCGCCGAGCACCGGGGAATGGCAGACGCGCTGCCGGACGCCGGGCTGCTCGTCGGACCGATGACCGCGGACGAACTGCGCGAGGCGGTCGTGGGGCCGGCGCGGGCTGTCGGACTCCTGGTGGAGCGGGAACTGACCGCACGGATCGTGGAGGAAGTACTGGACCAGCCCGGCGGACTGCCGACGCTCTCGCACGCCCTGCTGGAGACGTGGCGGCGGCGCAAGGGCCGGATGCTGACACTCGGCGCGTACGAGGCGGCGGGCGGAGTGCGGGGCGCTGTCGCGGCGAGTGCGGAGGAGGTGTACGGGCAGCTGTCCGCGACGCAGGCGCGCACGGCACGGCACCTGCTCCTGCGGCTCATCGAACCGGGGCAGGGCACCCCCGACACCCGGCGCCCGCTCCCCCGCGACGAACTGGACGAGTGGGCCGACCCCGGCGTGCCGTCGGTGACCGAGCAGTTGGCCCGCGCCAGGCTGCTGACCGTGGACGAGGAGGGCGTCCAGCTCGCCCACGAGGCGTTGATCACCTGCTGGCCGCGGCTGCACGGCTGGATCGAGGAGGACCGCGAGCGGCTGCGACAACGCCGCAGCCTGGCCGAGGCCGCCCGTACGTGGACAGAGCACGACCGCGATCCCGGCGCGCTGTACCGGGGCACCCGGCTGACGCGCGCGGAGGAGCTGTTCCCCGACTGTGAAAGGAACGGAGCTCTGAACGCTGCGGAGCGGGGTTTCCTCCTCGCCGCGCTCGAGGGCCGCGAGGCGGAGCACCGGGCCGCGGCCCGGACCGCCCGAAGATCCCGGATCCTCATCACCGCGCTCTCCGTCGTCCTCGCGGTGGCGCTGATCGCGGGCTTCGCCGCCTGGCAGTAGCACCGGGACGACGAGCGGCGCCGCACGGACGACGCGGGCCCGCCGCATCGCCGCTGCCGCCCGGGTGTGCGCCGAGACCTCGTCGTCGGCTGAACCGCCCGCTGCTCGCGGTCGCCGCGGTGTCGGCCGGGTGGTATGGATGGGCTGTGATCGGACACCGGCGCTCGTCCCCACAGGCCCACTCCCGCGATGCACCGAGCGGGCAACCATACCGAGGGCTGCGGTCCCTGCTGAATGTACGCAGCCTGGCGGGTCGGGTGTTCCTCGGCGGGCTGGCTCTCGTGTTGCTGCTCGTCGTCACCGGGGTGACGGCCATGGTGCTTGCAGGCTCGGTCCAGCCGAGTGGGCGACGCCGAGCGGGTGACGAGGGGGGTGGCTGAGGCGTTCGCCAGATCTCCGGGAATCGTCGGGGCGCTGGCCGGCGAAGATCCGTCGGCGGTGCTGCAGCCCCGGGCGGAGGCTGTCCGCAAGGCGACCGGCGTGGACTCCGTCAGCGTGTTCGACGCGTCCGATGTCCAGCTCACGTCCCCTGATCCGGAGTACGTCGGGAAGCCCTACGAGGCCCCCGAGGAGGTACGACGGGTCGTACCCCAGATCCGGGCGGGGCGCACGGTCACGTTCCGTTTCGAGGAGCCCGGGTACCAGTCCATCACCACGGCGGTTCCCGTCCTGGCCCCCGACGGCAGGTACGTGGGTGTCGTCTCGGTCGCCATCACGGTGCAGCGGGTCAACGCCCTGGTGAGAGAGAGCCTGCCGGTGCTCCTGGGCGGGGCGGCCGGCGCGGTGGCGCTGACGACCGCAGGGACCGCACTGGTGGCCCGGCGGCTGCTGCGGCAGACCCGCGGGCTGGGCCCCGCCGACGTCACACGCCTGTACGAACACCATGACGCGGTGCTGCACGCCGTGCGCGAAGGGGTGCTGATCCTCGACGGCGACGGACGGCTGGTGCTCGCCAACGACGAGGCGCGGCGGCTCCTCGACCTGCCTGCTGCGGCCGAGCACCGGCACGTGTCGGAGCTGGGGCTCGACGCGGACACCGAAAGACTGCTGATGGGCGAGGACGAGGTGACGGACCGGGTCCACCGGGCCGGGGACCGGCTGCTCGCGGTGAACAAGCGGCCGACCGACCCGTTCGGTGGGCCCCCCGGCAGTGTCGTGACGTTGCGGGACTCCACCGAACTGCACGAGCTCGCGGGCCGCGTCGAGGTCGCCGGGCAGCGCCGGCAGATCCTCTACGAGGCGGGTACGCGCGTCGGGCGCACTCTTGACGTGACCCGGACCTGCGAGGAACTCGCGGAGGTGGCCGTACCTCGCTTCGCCGATGTCGTCACGGTCGACCTGTTCGAGGCAGTGGCCGAGGGCGAGGCACCGGAAGGAGCCGACCGCCGGATGCGCCGCACCGCCCAGCGTGGTGCACAGGCGGGCGAGATGCCGGTGCAGGTGGGCGAGGCCGTCACGTTCGCACCGGCCTCGCCCCAGACGTTGAGTACGGACAGCGGCCACGCTGTTCGGAGCAGGCATCCGCCACAGGCGGCGGCCGGGCCCGGTGCGGGCGGCACTCCTGCCGGCCACCCTTTCCACTCAGCGATCTCAGTGCCCCTGCGAGCACACGGCATGACACTGGGCCTGGTGGAGTTCCTGCGGCGCGAGGGGAAAGCGCCGTACGAGGACGACGACCTGTCGCTGGCAGAGGAATTGGCGACGCACGCCGCGGTGTCGGTCGACAACGCCCGCCGCTACGCTCGCGAGCACGGTATGGCCGAGACGCTGCAGCGCAGCCTGCTGCCAAGCACCCTGCCCGAGCAGACCACGATCGAAGTCGCCTCCCGCTATCTCCCGGCGCACGCGGGCGTGGGGGGCGACTGGTTCGACGTGATCACGCTCCCCGGCTTCAGGACCGCCCTGGTCGTCGGGGACGTCGTCGGACACGGCATCCCTGCCGCCGTGGCTATGGGACGTCTGCGGACCGCCGTCCACAACTTCACCGCACTCGACCTGCCGCCCGAAGAGGTGCTGGGCCGACTGGACGAGCTCGTCGAAAGGCTGGACCGCGAGGCCAAAGCCGGTGCGGAGATCAGCGGCTCGACATGCCTTTACGCCGTCTACGAGCCGGTGACCGGCGTCTGCACCGTCGCCCGTGCCGGACACCCTGGGCCCGCGCTCGTCTCACCCGACGGGGACGTCCAGTACCCCGAGGTCCCCGCCTCACCGCCGCTGGGAGTGGGCGGCCACCCGTTCGAGACGGCGGAGCTCCGCCTGGCAGCAGGTTCCAGGCTCGTCCTGTTCACCGACGGCCTTGTCGAGGACCGCACGCGCGATCTGGGACGCGGCCTCGAAGACTTGCGGTCCGCACTGGCCGAGCACCGGCCTCGCGGCCCGGACGAGATCTGCCAGGCCGTGACGGACGCGCTGCTCGGACCGCACCCCGCGGACGACGCAGCCCTGCTGGTCGCCCGGACCCGTCTACTGCGACCCGAACAGGTGGCTGACTGGGACGTCCCGATGGACCCCGCTGCGGTGGGGACCGTTCGGGCGGCCTGCGGACGGCGTCTGGAGGAGTGGGGGCTGGAGGAGATCGCGTTCGCCACCGAGCTCATCCTGAGCGAACTCATCACCAACGCCATCCGGTACGGCAGCCCGCCTGTGAAGGTCCGCCTGCTGTATGACAGCAGCCTGATCTGCGAGGTGTCCGACGGCAGCAGCACAGCACCCCATCTGCGGTGGGCGGAGTCGACGGACGAGGGCGGCCGGGGCATCTTCCTCGTCGCCCAACTCGCGCACCGCTGGGGCACCCGCTACCCGCCCGGCGGCAAGGTGATCTGGGCCGAGCAGCTCATCCCCGAGGGAACGGCCGCACCGGGCAAGAACTGACCTGGCGGTCTCCCTGCCTCCGTACCGGCTGGGTTGGACGGCCCCAAGAGCCCTGGCGGGCGAGGTCCCCGAGACCGAGACTGCGCCCGCGTCGTCGTGGCACCCAGCGCAGTCAGGCGTAGTGGCGGTAGACGGCCTGGGCCACGCAGGCCGGCTTGTCGCTGCCCTCGACCTCCACGGCGAACGTCAGCGGCATCTGCACGCCGTTGCCCTTGACCTCCTCCACCGTGCCGACGGTGCCGTGCAGGCGGACCTTCGCGCCGACCGGGACGGGGCTGGGAAAACGGACCTTGTCCAGACCGTAGTTGATGCTCATGGAGACTCCGCTGATATCGAGGAGTTCCCCGAAGAGCGGGATGATGAGGGAGAGGGTGAGGTAGCCGTGGGCGATGGGGCCGCCGAAGGGGCCGTCCTTGGCCTTCTCGGGGTCCGTGTGGATCCACTGGTGGTCATCGGTGGCGTCGGCGAACGTGTTCACCCGTGTCTGGGTGATCTCCCGCCAGTCGGTGCGTCCGAGGTCGGTTCCACTGAGGGACTTGAGTCCTTCGAGGCCGTGGGCGATGGTCATCATGGAGAATCCTTTCGGTGGCGCGGGCGGCACTGGGTGCGGCCCGCAGCAGGGCTTTACGCGTGGTGGTCTTCCGCGGGACCGTCCGCGTAGGTGTCGCGCACGGCGGGTTTGATGATCTTTCCGGAGGCCGTGCGGGGCAGGGCGTCCGTGAGGATCACCGACTTCGGAATCTTGTACTTGGCGAGCCTGCCGTGCAGGTGGCCGAGGATGCCGTGCTCGTCGGCCCGAGCTCCGGGCTTGAGGACGACGACGGCACGGCCGACTTCGCCCCAGACCGGGTCGGGAACCCCGATGACCGCGCATTCGGCGACGGCCGGGTGGGTGAGGAGCGCGTCCTCGACCTCGGCCGGGTAGACGTTCTCACCGCCCGAGACGAACATGTCCTTGACCCGGTCGACGATGTAGGCGTATCCGTCCGGGTCGGTCCGGGCGATGTCGCCGGTGCGCAGCCAGTGGCCGTCGCCGTCGGTGAAGGCGGCCTCGGTGTCCTCGGGCCGGCCCCAGTAGCCTGTCATGACGTTGGGGCCCTGGACGAGGATCTCGCCGCGCTGTCCGGGTTCGGCGTCCCGTCCGTCGGGCAGGACCACCCGGGTGTCGGTGAAGAAGTGGGGCACGCCGGCGGAGCCGGCCTTGGTCGAGGTCTGCTCCCTGTCCAGGTAGAGGATTCCGGGGGACGCCTCCGTCATGCCGTAGCCCTGGCTGAAGGCGAGGCCGCGGGCGAGGTAGGTGGCGATGGTGCGTGTGGGGACGGGTGCGCCGCCGCAGTTGAGGCTGCGCAGGCTGGACAGGTCCGTCGTCGCCCAGCGGGGCCGGGCGGCCATGGCGTCGTACATGGTGGGGACGCCGAACATGTACGTGACGCGCAGGCTCTCGATGGTCTTCAGTACGCGTTCGGCGTCGAAGGCACCGAGCAGCACCACCCGGCCGCCCTTGAGGAAAGTGGGCAGGCAGGTCATGTTGAGGCCGGCGGTGTGGAACAGCGGGGCGACGACCAGGGTCACCTCGTCGCCGGCGATGTCGGTGTCGACGAGGACGTTGACGCTGTTCCAGACGATGTTGGCATGAGAGAGGACGGCGCCCTTGGGGCGGCCCGTGGTCCCGGAGGTGTACATGATCATGCACGGGTCCTCCAGCACCACGGTCTCGTCCAGCGGCTCCGTCCCGCCGCAGGCGAGCAGTTCTTCATAGCCGAGCGCACCCTCGCCGGGCCCGTCGAGCGCGATCCGGTGGCCCACTCCGGCCTCGTCAGCCGCGGCGCGGGCGGCATGGGCCTGCTCCGGCGCGTGGACGAGGACGGTGCTGCCCGAGTCGGACAGGTTGTACGCCAGTTCCGGGCCGGCCAGGCGGGTGTTGAGCGGGACGAAGACCGCCCCGAGCAGACCGGCGGCGAACAGCGTCTCCAGGAAGGCGGGGTGGTTGGGCCCGAGGTACGCGATCCGGTCGCCCCGGACCACTCCCAGCTCGTGCAGGGCGTGGGCGAGGCGCAGGACGCGCTGGTGGAGCTCGCGGTAGGTCCAGGAGCGGTCCTCGTGGACGAGGGCGACCCGGTCCGGGGTCTTGCGGGCCCGACGCGTCGGCCACGAGCCGATGCCTTGGTTCAACACGGCGACTCCTTGAGTTCCTTCGGTTCGTTCAGTCCGTGAGCAGGCCGAGCAGGCGGGCGGCGTTCTCCTTGAGGATCTTCGGTCGGACCTCGGGCCTGATGTCGAGCTTCTCGAAGTCCGCCAGCCACCGGTCGGGAGTGATGACGGGGTAGTCGGAGCCGAAGAGGACCTTGTCCTTGAGCAGGGTGTTGGCGTATCGGACGAGCTGCGGCGGGAAGTACTTCGGGGACCAGCCGGACAGGTCGATGTACACGTGCGGCTTGTGGGTGGCCACCGCGAGGGCCTCGTCCTGCCAGGGAAAGGACGGGTGGGCGAGGATGATCCGCAGTTCGGGGAAGTCGACGGCGATGTCGTCGACCAGCATGGGGTTGGAGTACTTCAGGCGGATGCCGCCGCCGCCCGGGACGCCGGCGCCGATGCCGGTCTGACCGGTGTGGAACAGCGCGGTCACACCGAGTTCCTCGATGGCCTCGTACAGCGGGTAGGCCATCCGGTCGTTCGGGGCGAACGCCTGGATGCTGGGGTGGAACTTGAACCCGCGGACGCCGTACTCCTCCACCAGGCGCCGTGCCTCGCGCACGCCCGCGCGGCCCTTGTGCGGGTCGATGCTCGCGAAGGGGATCAGCGCGTCGGCGTGGGCGGCGCAGCTCTCGGCGATCTCCTCGTTGGAGATCCGCGGGTGTCCCGTGGCGTGTTCGGCGTCGACGGTGAACACCACGGCAGCCATGTGGCGTTCGCGGTAGTGTGCGGCCATCTCGTCGATGGTGGGCTGCCGGTGCCCGTGGGCCTTGAAGTACGTCTCCGAGGCGCCGAACAGTTCGGGGCTCAGCGCCCCGTGGCCGTCCTTGGAGACCTCGGCGTGCGTGTGCACATCGATGGCGGTCAGCCGGTCGAGGTCGAGCGCGAGGTCGCCCATCTCACGCCTCCGGGGCCTGGGGAGCCGGGATGCCGTAGGTCTCGGGCTCGGCTCCGACGCCGCCCTGCCAGTGGCCGGCGATCTCGTCGGCGCTCCAGCCGCCGCCGGCGAAGGCGACCGACTTCTCCTTGGGGTGCGCCCACAGGGCCAGCCGGTCGCCGCCGATGCCGATCGCCTGCCCGGTCACTCCGTCGGAGGCGTCCGAGGCCAGGAAGGTGATCAGGCCGGCGACGTCCTCGACGGTGCCGAGGCCCTCGTCCTTCCGCAGCCAGTCCGGAAGCGGGCTGCCGGTACGCTCGGCCTCCTCGATCGCCGGGGCGAAGGCCGGGATGGTCTTGGTCATCTCGGTGGCGGCGACCGGAACGACGGCGTTGACGGTGATGCCGGCGCGGCCCAGTTCCATGGCCCAGGTGCGGGCCATCGCGACGACGCCCGCCTTGGCGGCGGCGTAGTTGGTCTGACCGAAGTTGCCGCGCTGCCCGGCCGGCGAGGAGATCAGGACGAGCCGGCCCCCGGTGCCCTGCTCCCGCATGCGGACGGCGGCCGCGCGGGCGCAGGTGAAGGTGCCGCGCAGGTGCACGCGGACGACGTCGTCGAAGTCGTCGTCGGTCATCTTCCACAGCACGCGGTCGCGCAGGATGCCGGCGTTGGTGACGAGCACGTCCAGGCGCCCGAACTCCCGCACCGCCGTGTCCACCAGTTCCTCGGCCGCCGCGCTGTCGCCCACCGCCGCCACGACGCCGGCCGCCCTGCCCCCCGCGGCCGTGATCGTGGCGACGGCCGCGTCGACCGCGCCCTGGTCGACGTCGTTGACGACGACGGCGGCTCCCGCCGCGGCAAGGGCCTGGGCGTATCCCAGTCCGAGGCCGCGCCCGCTGCCGGTGACGACGGCGACTTTCCCGTTCAGATCCATGGAGGGTGCCTCTCGTGAGCAGTGTGAGGATGCCGGAAGCGCCGGCACGTCGAGCCGGGATCGACAGGAATCCTGATGAACAACAGTGTGGGCAATCAACAGGATTCCTGTCAATGTTCTAGGGTGGTACGCGCCGCCGCCCCGGCTGCACTCGACGAAGGAACGACACGGACCGCCCTGCGCCGGCCGTCACGACAGGAGGACGAACATGAGCACCTCACTGCTCTACCTGGTCAAGAGGACGGAGCTGGCGGTGCGGGCCGGCCTGGAGGAGCTGCTCAAGCCCGCCGGCATCACAGCGTTGCAGTACACCGCCCTCACCGTGCTGGAGCGGCACGACGGCATTTCCGCCGCGCAGCTCGCCCGCGACTCCTTCGTCACCGCTCAGTCCATGGCCGACATGGTCCGCGCGCTGGAGAGCCGCGGCCTGATCCGCCGCGAACCCAACCCCGCCAACCGCCGCGAGCGCCTCATCCTGCTGGCTGACACGGGGCGCCGGCTGCTCGAGGAGTACGCCGAGCCGGCCCGCAGACTGGAAAGGCGCATGGTCGCCGACCTGACCGCCGAGGAGGTCGAGCAGTTCCGGGAGGCGTTGAACCGCACGTGGCGATCCCTCGCCTGACTCGGGAGGCGATCCCTCGCCCGACGCGGGAGATGAGCTGATACGGCCGGCGACCGGCGTGCTGAGCACGCGGGCCGCCGGCCGCGCGCTTTCTACCTGAGCGCGTACATGCGGATGACCACGACGTCCTCCCCCTCGGGGCGGGCGAGACCGACGAAGACGGTCTCCGCGAGCCAGCGGTGGGCAGGCGCGTCCGTACGGAAGACCGGCGACGTCCGGTAGTAGTGACCGGCCTCCGAAACCTGCAGGTCCCCGTCGAACTGGTCCGGGCTGTCGGCGCTGGGTCGGTAGAAGCCGCGGTTGACGATGTCGATCACGGCACCGTCGTCGGTGCGGAGCAGGTAGCGCGCGTCCAGCTCGCAGACCTCCCCGCGCGTGCTGCTCCAGTCACCCCCACCGGGCAGGACTTCCCCGCGCAGGAGAGGGCCCTCCACGCTGCCTCCGACGATGGGGGTGAACTCGGTGACCTCACCGTCACCGTGGCCGATGTGGAGCGTCTCTGTGACCTTGGCGCGGATCTCGAACGCGAAGTCGAGGGCGGGTGTGAAGGGCATGTGGTTTCTCCGGTTCTGGGGGGGCGGGGCGACATGCTCGTGCGCCGCGAAATGAAGGCGGGCGAAGGTGGCGATCGATCGGACATCGCCTACGGGGAAGCGATGCGGCGACCGGGGACGACTGACATCACCGCTGGTCAGCAGACGCCCCTTGGAAGAAGTGCGCCAGGGGCGCGGGGTTCCGTCCGGTGAGATAGCCACGCCTTGCTCTTGACTCGTTAGCTCACCAGATGCAAGCGTGACATGCAACAACGTTATATGACGTTCGTGTACGACGGCTCGTCGGCGTTCTTCGCCCTCTTACGAGCGTCCCCCTCCCTCCCTCACTCCTCTCGGCAAGGAGCATCAGCCATGGCTGCGAACAAAACGGTGCTGACGGTGCTCGTCAGCGTGGGTCTGCTGGCCGCCACGGCCTGCGCCGGCTCGCCGGACGGCGGCGCGACGCCCCGGACCGAACGTCTCACCACCACCACGACACCTGGGAACGCCGAGGTGGACCGCGTGACCTGGGCACTGCCCTACGGGGAGCCCACCACCCTGGACCCCGCGAAGGTGGGCGACTACTCGCCCCAGACGGTCGAGGCGAACCTCTGCGAGACACTGACGCGGATGAACCCGGACTTCTCCCTCAGTCCCGGGCTCGCCCAGAAGGTCACCTGGACCGACGACCACACCCTGGTGCTCGACCTGCGCTCGGACGTGAAGTTCTGGGACGGCTCCCCCATGACGCCGCAGGACGTGATCCACAGCCTGGAGCGGCAGAGGGATCCGAAGACTCAGGCGCTGTACGGGAACTTCCTGGCAGCCGTGACGTCGATCCAGGCCACAGGTCCGCGCCAGGTGACTCTGCTCACCAAGACCTACGACCAGACACTCCCCAAGGCGCTCTCCACCTCGTTCGGCGCGGTGAGCCAGAAGGCGTACACCGAGAAGGCCGGCCCGGCCTACGGCAGCGCCCAGGGCGGCCTCATGTGTACGGGACCTTTCACATTGGGCTCCTGGAAGTCCGGCAACAACATCACCCTTGAGCGCAACCCGTCCTACTGGGACGCCGGGCTGAAGCCGAAGGCCCGCGAGGTCGTCTTCCAGTTCATCACCAACAGCAACACCCTGACCAGCGCACTTCTCTCCGGCGAGGTGGACGGCACCTACGAGCTGGCGCCCAGCAGCGCCACCGCTCTGGCCAAGACCGACAACGGCACGATCCACCTCGGCCCCTCGACCCAGAACGTGCTGCTCATTCCCGCACACGCCGACTCCCCCGCCGCCGACCGCCGCCTTCTGGACGCCCTGTCGCAGGCCATCGACCGCGACGCGCTGATCAGACACGTCTTCGGCGGCGACGCCACCCCCCTGAAGTCGCTCGTCCCGCCGCTCACCTGGCGCGGGGACACGGCCGCCGCCCAGTACGACGCCGCCCACGAGGCGCTGCCCGCCGTCACGAAGCCGGACCTGGAGGGGGCTAAGAAGCTGGCCGAACAGGCCGGCCCGGTCTCCCGCCCCCTGGTGGCCGCCATCCCCGCCGGTGACCAGCGCGGACTTCAGGCACTGACGTTCATCCAGGCCGCGGCGAAGAAGATCGGTGTCGACATCGAGATCAAGCAGCTCCAGCCGACCGAGATGTCCTCCCTCTTCTACGACCCCTCTGTCCGCAAGGGCCTCGACCTCATCCTGACCTTCGGATACGTCGCCATGCCGGACCCCGCGTCCTACGTGGCCGAGATGGTCACCCCCGGTGGCATCTTCAACTGGACGAACTACGACAACCCCGACGTGACCCGACTGCTCGGCCAGGCCCGCACCTCCACCGATCCCGCAGCGTCGGCCAAGGCGTACGCCGAGGCCCAGGCCCTCTTCACCCCCACCGTCCCGGTGGTCTACCTGGCCGCCACGCACGAACGGATGTTCATGAACAAGCGCATCAGCGGCGCACCGACATCCTTCGCGTACATGGGCATGCCATGGGCCGCCTACATCGGCGGCACCGGCAAGTGACCCCCACGCCCTCACCCCAGGAGACGATGATGACCGACACCACCGGCGACAGGCCGCTGTGGGACCGCTCGGCCGCCGAGCTGGCCGCCGGAATCCGCGAGAAGGCCTTCTCCGCGACCGAGGTCGCCCAGGCGTTCCTCGCCCGGATCGAGGAGACCAACCCGGCGCTCAACGCCCTCGTGGACATCCGGTCCGAGGAAGCGCTCGCCCAGGCCGCCGCCGCCGACGCGGCGGTCGCCTCGGGCGGGGACCTTCCCCCGCTGCACGGCGTCCCGGTCTCCACCAAGATCAACACCTCGCAGCGCGGATACGCCAGCTCGCACGGGGTCCCGGCCTGGGCCGGAGCCGTCGCCGAGGAGGACGCGACCTGTATCGCCGCGCTGCGCGAGGCCGGCGCGACCCTGATGGGCCGCAGTAACAGTCCCGCGTTCGCCGTCCGCTGGTTCACCGGCAACGACCTGCACGGCACGACGCTCAACCCGTGGCACAGCGGCCACACCCCCGGCGGGTCGTCCGGAGGGGCCGCCGCCGCGGTCGCGGCCGGCATGACCCCGATCGCACAGGGCAATGACATCGGCGGGTCCATCCGCTTCCCGGCCTACTGCTGCGGCGCGGTCGGCCTGCGCCCCACGATGGGACTCGTCTCCGGCGTGGAGCCGCGCGGGGCGGAGGAGTTCGACAGCCCTATGTCCTTCCAGACGATGGCCGTCCACGGGCCGCTCGGCTGGACCGTCGACGACGTCCGGCTCGGCCTGCACGCCATGGTGACACCGGACCTCACCGACCCCGTCGGGCTTCCGGTGCGCCCGCCCCTGGGCGAGCCCGGCCGGGTCAAGGTCGCACTCGTCCGCGACGCCGGACTGGCCAGGCCCCACCCCGCCGTGAACGCAGCCCTGGACGACGCGGCCCGGTGGCTGAGCGAGGCCGGCCACGAGGTGGAGGAAGTCGAGCTGCCCCTCCTCGGCGAGGCGGCCCGCCTGTGGTCGCTGCTGCTCTACCAGGAGCTGCGCACGATGATGTCCGAGATCGAGCGCTTCGGCGACGACTCGGTACGCGTCTCGCTGACGTCCTCCTTCGCCGCCGCCGCGGAGATCTGGGGCGCGTGTCCCACCCTCGACACGTACATCAAGGGCTACGCCCGCCGCGGCACCCTCATCAGCCGTCTCCAGCAGTACCTGGGCCAGGACCGGATCCTCCTGACGCCGGTCTGCGCCGAACCGCCGTTCGAACAGGACGCGGACCTCGCCGGCGACGCCCGGGTGAGCGAGCTGCTGGCCGCTCAGTGGCCGATGCAGGCGGTCCCGGTGCTCGGCTTCCCCGCCATGTCCGTGCCGACCGGACTCCGCGACGGGCTGCCCTCGGGCGTGCAGCTGATCGGCGGCCGCTTCCAGGAAGACCTGCTGCTCCACGTCGCCACGGCGATCGAGAACCGGGCGACGCGCACCCGGCCGTCGCTGTCCTGGGCACAGACCGGCTGAACCGACCGCTCCCAGCCCTTGAACGGCGTGCCCCCGGCGGTCCCGAAGACCGCCGGGGGCACGCCCGTTGCACGGCCGCCTCCCACCCACGCGCTGCCATCAGGAGTTGCCACCATGTCCTGGTTCGTTCCAGCACCGCCCAGCTCCACCGGAGTCTTCACCCCTGAACACCCTTCGCATACGCGGCTGCGCGGCGTCTCGGGGCGCCTGAGACGCCGTCTGCTGACGGTCAACGCGTCGGTGACCCTCTGCGTCCTCCTGCTCGCCCACACGCTGGGCGGACATACGGCGTCGGCGTTGCTGGGGTCCTACACCCTCGGAATGCTGCTGCTCACCGTCCAGGCGGCCACCCTGCTGACCTCCTGCGTGTGGTATGACCGCGCCTGCGGCACGCTCTGCGACCCGCACGTCAAGGCGCTGCGTGACGCCGCCTACGGGACCGGCGCCGGGCAGCGACCGTGAACGACCACCGCCTTCTCGCCGTCACGGACGTCGGGCTCGTGACACCGCTGACCTCGTTCCTCGTCGTCGTCTGTCTCTGCTTCTTGCTCTGTCTCGCCACAGGTATAGACAACGACACGGTCTCCGACTTCTACGCGGCCGACCGTTCATTTCCGGCGCTGCGAGGTGCCCTCGCCCTGTGCGGCGACTACATTCCCGCGACGGCCGTGCTCACCCCCATAGGCGCAGTCGCCCTCGGCGGCTACGACGGCATGATCGTGGCCGCGAGCGCGAGCGCCGCGCTCGGCATCCTGCTCGTGCTGGCAGAGCCCCTGCGGAACACCGGACGCTTCACCCTCGGATCGATCCTGGAAACCCGTACGACCGGAAACGCGACCCGGATCGCGGGCACTGTCCTGACGCTCGTGGTCTGCGTGCCCCTCACCGTGGTGCAGCTCACGGTCGCGGGCGACGCCACCGCGTACGTCCTCGGGCTGGAGGCCCCGGGAGCAGCCCAGGTGTGCACGGTGCTGATCGGACTGCTGATCATCTCCTTCGCGGCCTTCGGTGGTATGAGGGGCACCAGCGTGATCCAGACCGGCAAGGCGCTGCTGGTCTTCGGTGTGATCCTCGTGCTGACCGCCGTCGCCGCCGACCGCTTCGCATGGAGCTTCGGAACCATGATGGAGGGAGCGGCCATCGGCGGCGGTGGGGCCGACGTCTTCCACGCGCCCGGGCTCCTGTTCGGGCACACGACGACGGGCACGTTCGAACTTCTCTCGCTGTGCCTCACCGTGTCTCTCGGCTCCGCCGTCGTGCCTCCCATCCTCATGCGCGTCAGCGCGTCTTTGAACGGCCCCTCCGCCCGGCGCGCCGCGCGTCACGCGGTCGTCATGGTCACGCTGTTCTACGGCGGCGTGGTGCTGCTCGGCACGGCCGCCGCCGCAGTCGTCGGCGCCCAGGCGATCGTCGCCGACGACCCGCGGGGCAATTCCGCACTGTTCCTGCTCGCCGACAGCCTCGATCAGGAAGCCGGCGGGCGGATCCTGTTCACGGTGGTCGCCTGTGCCGTCTTCGTGACGGTGCTCGCCACCGTGGCCGGGCTCACCCTTGCCTCAGCGGCCTCGCTGTCCCACGACATCTACGCCTGCGCCCTGCGCCAGGGGACCGTGACGGACAAGCAGGAGCTGGCGGTCGCACGATGGGCGATCATGGGACTCGGCACGGCGAGCGTGGTCCTCGCAGTCCTCCTGCACGAGTGGAGCGTCCTCTTCCTGGCGTCGTTCGCCGCGGCGGTGGCCGCGTCGGTGATCCTGCCCGCCCTGGTCTACACCCTCTTCTGGAAGGACTTCAGCCGGCTCGGCCTGCTGTGGACGCTCTACGGCTCCCTGGCGTGCTGCCTCCTGCTCCAGATCTTCGGCCCGACCGTGTCGGGGCAGCCCTACTCGCTCCTTGCGGAGTACGACTTCCACTGGTTCCCGCTCCAGAACATCGCGCTGGTCACCGTGCCCGTCGGTTTCCTGCTGGGCTGGGTGGGCAGCCGCCTCAGGCCACGCACACCGACGGAGCGCGCCCAGCACGCCGAGGCGGAGACCAGGATGCTCACCGGCGTCGACAGACAGTGAGGCAGCGAGGCAAATCACTCCATCGCCGCGCCGATGGCCGTGGTGCCGGTCGTCAGGAATCGTGTTGCGGGCAGGGAGCCGTCCGCCAGCCGCGGTCCGTATGCCGTGGTCGGGTCGGTGCTCTGCAGTAGGGACCCGGCCTTGCGGCCCTCGGGGTCCGTGTCCCAGGTGTTCGCGGCACTCACGACGCGGCCGCTGAGCTTGGAAGTGCCGCTGACGTTCTGAACGGCGAGGTTCCTCGACAGACGGGACGGCGACTTCAGGAAGAAGTACCCGTCAGCGCCGTTGGCGTAGGCGGTGTTGCGGTGGAGCCGCATCGCCCCCGGGTTGCTGTTCTCCGTGAAACCGTGCTGGGTGTTGTTCCACGCGGCGTTGCCGGTGACGTCATGCGCGGCGCTGGCACCGCCGCCGCCGAGCTTGAATCCGTTGCCGTTGCCCTCGAAGGCAGGATCCTTCCACCGGTTCACGCCGTTGCCGTACGCCCAGCTCCGCTCGATGCGGACAGGGCTCGACCACTGCCACAGGTCCACGCCGTCGTCCGCGTTGTTGAACAGCCTTGCAGCGACCACCCTGTTGTTACTCCCCGAACCGAACTTGATGGCCAGGCCGTCCGCGTTCTGACCATGGTTCTTGGGGTCGTAGTTGTTGTAGGAGTCCAGGTTTTCGATCAGGTTGTCGTTGGTGTCGTCGCCGCGCAGTGTGAAGCCGGAGTCGCCGTTGCCGTGGGTGGTGAGGTTCCTGAAGACGCCGCCTGTCGACGAGGTCGCCACGACGCCCTGGGCGAGAGAATTGCGGAACGTCAGGTTCGACAGCGTCCAGTAGTCCCCGCCGATGGCAACCAGCCACTCTCCGTGCGGCAGCTTCGATCCGTCGACGGTCACCTTCTCCGTGCCATGGGCGGTGAGGGTGATCCGGCTCCGCGAGGTGCCGTTCGCCTGGCTCTTGAGGGTCTTCGCCGGGTAGTACGTGCCGGACCGCAACTTGATCGTCGTGCCCGGTCCCGCTTCGGCGAACGCCTTTTCGAGTGCCGCGGTCGTGGACACCACCACGACCGGACCGGGAACGGCTGCGCCCGCGTCGTCGGGTGCGGAGGCCATGTACATACCGGCACCTCCCACAACCGAGGCAACGGCCCCCGCGGCTGAGAGCGTACGGGTCCTGCGGTGACGTCCCTTGTTCGTACTCACGTGTAGTGGTCCTTCTTCCGTGGTCGAGAAGCACAGCCGGTATTGGACTGCGTCTCCTGGACATCAGTTGCCGCCGACGGCCGGAAGGTTGCCGCCGGCCTGAAACAGAGCTGAGGCTGATCACGGAACGTGCGAGCCCGCGATGCCCGCACTTACGCGCAAGACCTCACAGTCCGAAGTCGAGCTCGAAGACCTCGGTCAGGAGTTGTTCGGTCCACAACGTCTTGCCGTGCTCCGTGTAGCGACATCCCCAGCGGTGGGAAAGCTGCGCGACGAGGAACAGTCCCCGGCCGCCCTCGTCCGTCAGCCGCGCCCGGCGCAGGCGCGGCTGCGTCTCATTGGTGTCGGACACTTCGCACGTCAGCACCGTGTCCAGCACCAGCCGCAGCTGAAACGGCCCCTCTCCCCCGTAGCGGATGGCGTTGGTGACGAGCTCGCTGACGATCAGTTCGGCGCTGAAGGTCAGATGGCTCAGGTCCCATGCCCTGAGGTGGCCGTCCACGAATTTCCGCGCCTGGGCGACGACGGCCGGATCGGCGGGAAACTCGAAGGAGGCGACGCTGTCCGAGGCCAGGCGGCGGGTCCGGGCGACGAGAAGGGACACGTCCTCGTCCGGAGGGCTGGGAAAGAGTTCACCGACCACCCTGTGCGCAGCTTCCGCCGCCGCTTCCTGCTGTTCGACGGCCGTCCGCAGCGTCCTGGTGAGCCGGCGCAGGCGCAGGCCATCCTCGTCGCCGGCGAGAATGGCGTCGGTGAAGAAGGCGAGCAGGCTGCCCAGAGGCAGCTCGACGGTGACCGACTCGAAGGGGTCTCCCCCTCCACCGAGTGGATGTCCGGGCTTCAACCCGAGGTCTCGCACATCCCCGCCCGGCACGACGAGGAGCGGCACGGGGTGCCCGGCGCTGGCCATCTCGCACCGGCCCTCAACCGCGTCGTACACGCAGTACAGGCAGGTGGCTCCGGTCGCCGGCGTGCGGGTGGGCACAAGCGGCTGTACAAGTCCGCCTTCGGGCGGCGGTTCGTCGCCCTCCGGTCCCGCTTCCGCCTCGCCGAGCCTGACCGCCAGATCATCCAGGTGTGTGAGCAGCTCGCTGGGCGGCAGCTCCAGATCTGCGAGCGTCTGCACAGCCGTTCGCAGTCGGCCCATCGTCGCCGACGCCCCCAACCCGTGTCCGGCGACCTCCCCGACGATCATCGCGACCCGGGCCGAGGACAACGGGATCACGTCGAACCACGTTCCGCCCACACCCGCCGTCGTGGCGGCCGGCACGTACCGCCCGGCCGTCTGCACTGCGCTGCTCTCACTGGCCGCCGGTGGCAGCAGACTGCGCTGAAGGGCTTCGGCGGTGCGCTGCTCTCGGGTGTAGCGGCGTGCGTTGTCCAGGCCCAGAGCGGCTCGGGAGGCGATCTCCTGGGCGAGTTCGGCGTCGGCCTGCCCGTACGGAGGCTGCCGGCGGGTGCGCCACAGGGGCACGGCACCCAGTACATGACCTCGTGCGATCAACGGGGCGACGAGGAAGGACGAGGCTTCGTCCGGCAACAACAACCGCGCCCGGGCGGGATCGTCGGCCAGCAGCTCCCGCAACTCGCTCAGTTCCGACGCGACTATGGGGAGTCCGAGGTTCATGTTGTCGCTCTCGCGCCGCCGCAGCCGGAAGGTCGCGTCACGGGCGTACACCTCGGTCGGCCACTGCCCGTCGTGGGCCGATACGGCGACGCGCCGCAGAGGGGCACCCGCCCGGAAGTCGCCGGGCTCCTCGCCCAGCAGGACGGCCTCTGTCAGATCCACGGCCGCCAGGTCCGCGAAGCCCTGGCTCACCAGGCAGTCCGCCAGTTCCTCCGCGATACGGCGCATGTCCAGATCGCCGCTGATGCGCTCCGCCACCGACTGGAGCAGGCCCATCCGCTGCCGGGCCGCATACTGGTCGGTCACCTCGGTGAAGATCGCGGCCACGCCGATCGGGCGCGCGTCGGCGTCCTCAAGCCGAAAGGCCGACAGCGACACCACCCGTTCAAGCTCGGGCGCATCGCGACGCCGGGCCCGATGCACCCAGTCCACCAAAGGTTCACCGGTGTCCGCCACGCGTCGCAGTTGCTCGTTCACCGCGGCCGCGTCCTCCGACAGGACGACCTCCTCGATGCCCTTTCCCAGCGGATCCACTGCTGTCCCTGCCGCCGACGGCGGGCCGAGCGACTCGGGTGTGAGGTTCAGCCGCGTCGTGGACAGCTCAAGGTCATGGATCGCGAGGCCGACCTTCGTCTGCTGGAACAGCGCCCGCACCAGTGCAGAGTTCTCCTCGCGGCGCGCCGCCACCAGGGCCGGAACGATCTCGATGAGACAGCCCCTTCCGTCCGTCCCCTGCGTACGGTGCGCCGCCCACCACACCCGCACCGTCGACCCGTCCTGCTGCCGCACGTCCGCCCAGCCGCTGCGGTCCCGCGGCGGAAGCGGGGCGGACACCGGGTCCCAGCCGTCGAAGTCGATGGGCAGTTCACTGACACGCCCTCCGCACACCTCCTCGGCCGGGCGGTCGGTCACCGTCCGTAGCTGCCCCTGGCACATCACCACGCGTCCGCCACCGTCCAGGAGCAGCACGACACGGCCCCCGGACACCTGCTCCACGTCAAACAGGTCGGTGCGCCCGCTCACCGGACCCTCCGTCCATCCGTTGGGCAGCCTGAGGCAGCAGCCTCATGCGTCAACGATAGGCACGATGCGGCAAGGCCGCCGCTCAGGCCGCCCCGGAGGGCGGGTGGCCTGCGTCAGGGACGGTGGGTGACGTCGGCCGGGGTGTAGAGGCAGTGAGAGGCGTCCGGGCCGCTGCCGATGGGCTTCGGTTCGCCCTTGGTGACGCCCTCGAAGCGCTGGCAGACGGTGATGGGGTGGGCGCTGTCCTCGACGACGAGTCGGGAGATCTTGGCGGTGTCTCCGAGGTTGGAGTTGATGCCGGCGACCACCTTGCCCGGGGCGGTCACGAGCACATTGTCGATCTCCAGGTGCCGGCTGTGCTGGGTCTTGCAGTTTCCGCAGGAGCGGTAGAGCTTTCCGAAGTCCTCGGCCTGGAAGTTCTTGATCACGAACGTGCCGGGGCCGTTGTGCTGGAAGACCTTGTCGGCCGCGCCGCGGGCGCCGCCGCCGTCGACGGTCATGGTCTGGGACGGCGAGTCCGACTTGAAGGTCGCGGCGTCCTCGCCCACGTTCTCCCACCAGACGTTGCGCAGGGTGCAGCTGCCCTTGCAGTGCACGCCGTCGGCCGCGGTGTTGCCCAGGACGACGTTCTGGAGAACCGCCCCGTCGGCGAGTTCGAACATGGCGGGCTGCTTCTCCGACTGGCCGGAGCCGCCCAGCGCGCCCTTGCCGACGAAGCGCCGGCCGCCGCCGTCGAACACGGTGGTCACCGTCTGGGTCGCGGTCAGCGGCACGTCGTCGCCCTGGGGAGCGGGCCAGGCCGGGAAGCCGCCCGCGGGGCGGGGGGCAGTGGTGGCAGTGGGCTTGGCGGTCGGAGTCGGCTTCGCGGTCGGCTTGGCAGTCGGCTTCGCGGTTGGGGTAGGTTCGGCCGTTCCTCCGGGCATGGGCGGCGTCGTAACGTTCGCGGCCTTGAGCGTCCACCGCTTGGCCGCCGCCGAGTCGCAGGAGTTCTGCTGCACCCGGGCGCCCGGGTCGCCCGAACCGTCCTTGACGGCCAGGCACTTGCCGCTGCCGGCGTTCACCAGCCGGTGGCCCCCGTCGACGGCCTTCGTGATCCAGCGCTGCGAGGGGGCACTTTTCCCGCAGGGCTCCTGCTGTACAGCTGCGCCTGCGCCGGTCCTGGCCTCCCGTACACCGGCGCAGGCGCCGCCGTCTGTCGTGACCAGGGTGTAGCCCTCGTCCGCGACGGTCAGCCGCCAGTGCTGACGCTCCTTCCCGCAAGGCTGCTGCTTCAGTTGGGCGCCGTCCGGGTCGTCGTCGGCCGGAGCACTCAGGCACAGCCCGCCGGCCGCGCTGACCAGGGTGTAGACGCCGGGCTTCGGCGTCGGAGCGACAGCGTTCGCACCGGCCCACAGGCCGCCGCTGATACCGGCCGCAAGCAGTGCGATCGTGCCGCCTAGGACCGCGGTCCGGCCGTGCTTGGGACGGATGGCTCGCTTGGTCATGTCTGGAGACTCCTTAGCGGATGCAGGGGCAACGGGGCCCTCGCCGCGAGAAGGCGGACAGGCCGACGACGGCACTGTGCCGCTCGGCCCGTCGATCTCTCGGCGCGGTGCCGACCACTGGTTGCCGCCGAGACCCAAAAGGTTGCCGCAATCCGAAAACTTCTTCGCCCGGATGCGACGTCGCGCAGTGCACGCCATACGAGCGGGTGAGGCTGCCTCAGCGGACCGGGGCGAAGTCCCCCCACACCGAGGCCTTGCCGCTCGCCATGGCGGCTTCGGCACGGAAAACATCGGCGCGAGCGTCGCGTCCGCCGTCGGCGTGGTTGTACTGGCCGGCGAACACCTGCTCGCCGGAGGGGATCGTACGCCCCGGCCGGAGCACCCACCGGTAGACCAGGAAGCCGCCCTCCTGGCGGACCGTGACCGTGAAATCGTCGGCGGGCCGCGTCTGCCAGTGGCCGGTGTCCTTTACTCCGGGAGTGAGTCCGATCCGCAGTTCCACGGTGAGGGCCGTCAGTGGTTCCCGTGTCTTGAGGGTGACGTTGCTCTGCGACCAGGAGGAGATGCTGTGCGGGTCCACCGAGCCGTCCGACCACAGCGGACCGTCCTCGGTGCGCCGGCTGGGGGTCGGAGTGCCGACGGCCCCAGTGGAGGCAGACGCCGACGGCCCGGACGGCGCCGTGGGCGACGGCACAGAAAGGGCGGCTCCGCTCCGGCCGGGAGCGGGCGTCGTCGCGGGCTCGGACGGCGACCCGTCCGCCGCCGCTGCCGTTCCCGGGTCAGTCGGCGGTGCGGCGGGCGAGTGGGACACCGCGGCGGGCGGGGCGGGGGCGGGCCCGGGCCCGGTGGACACAGCCGCCACCACGACGGTGGCCGCCGTCATCGCCCCGGCCGCCGCCACGGCGGCGAGCGCCACTCTGGGCCAGGCACGGGGGGTCCGTGCGCGGCGGGGCGCGGGAGAGGGGGCGGCCATACCGCGCTCGACCCGGGCCAGCATCCGAGCGCGGTCGGGACGGTGGTTCCGGGCCGCTTCCCGCAGTGGATCGCGAACATCGTCCGTCATCGGCTGCTCCTCACCACCAGTTGTTCCGCGGCCGTGGGACCGAGCAGCCGCCGAAGTTCCGCCACACCCTTCGAGGTCTGGCTCTTCACCGTACCCACGGCTATGCCCAAGACCTGCGCGACCTCCTTCTCCGGTAGGTCGAAGGCGTACCGCAGCACGACGCAGGCGCGCTTACGGAACGGCAGGCGCTCCAGCGCCGCGCGCACGGTGACCACGGTGGCGACGTCCGGACCATGGACGGGTTCGGAGCCGCGCGACCAGAACAGCCGGATTCGCCTACGCTCGCGCACGGCAGCGCGGACCCGTTCACGCGCCAGGTTGGCCACCGTTCCCCGGGCATAGGCCAGCGGAGAGTCGACCTGGCGGACTTCGGGCCAGCGGTGCCACAGGGCGACCATGGCGTCCGCGGCAAGGTCGTCGGCGGCGTCGGGCTCGCCGGTCAGGAGATAGGCGAGGCGCGAAAGTCCGGCGTGGTGACGTTCGAAGAAGTCGCGGAACTCCGCAGACGCCTCGTCTGCGCTCATGTGTATCCTACAGCCTCTCGCCGGGTCGGCAACATCCCGCCTTCGGGCAGCGGGAGCACCGTACGGCGCACGGCCAACCCCCGTACCGGGGAGCAGGGTACCCGCATCTCGTTCGGCGCCTGCGCCCGGCGTATCCAATGCAACACGCTGGCGCCCTCCCTGCGCCGTCCCGTACATGCCACGATCGTGCCCTGAGTCCCTTGGTGGAGGTCTGGAGCGCGCGGTCGATCGGACCGTGCTGCCTGGCCTTCAGTTGTCGCCGTACGGCGCAAGGTTGCCGTCCGGCATGAACGAGAGCCCAGATCGTACGAGATGAAGATGCTTGCCCAGCCCCCCGAGCGGGGCAAGCATCTTCGGTAGGGGAAGCTCTTTGCCGGCGGGGTATCAGGCGGCAGCTCTGTGCGCCCTTCTCTGCGGCCTCCAGCCCGGCTTCGGGATGGAGGCGATGAGGCGCTGCGTGTAGGGGTCCTGGGGGTCGTCGAGGACCGTCGCGACCGGACCGTGTTCGACGACCTTACCCGCCTGCATCACCAGCACGTCGTCACTGATGTGCCGGACCGCTCCGAGGTCGTGCGTGATGAACAGCAGCGCGGTTCCGGTTTCGGCTCGGATGCTCGCGAGCAGGCGCAGGATCTGAGCCTGGATGGACACGTCCAGAGCCGCGATCGCCTCGTCCAGGATCAGTGTCTGTGGTTCGGCCGCCAGCGCGCGGGCGATGGCGACGCGCTGACGCTGCCCGCCCGACAGCGCCTTCGGCAGGGACCGCGCCTGCCTGTCGTCGAGGCCCACCATGTCGAGCAGCTCGGCCACCCGGGCCCGGAGTTGATCAGTTGGCAGCCGCCGGTGCAGGACAACCGCCTCGGCGACGGCGTCGCATACGCGCTGGCGCCGGTCGAGGGACAAGTAGGGGTCCTGGAAGACCATCTGGATCTGCCGGCCGCGGGCGCGGCCCTCGCGTGATCGCAGCCGCCCCGGTTGCCGCTCGTCGCCTCCGACGACGATGTGTCCGCCGCTGGGCTTCTCCAGGCCGGCGATCATGCGGGCGGTGGTCGTCTTGCCGGATCCCGACTCGCCGACGATCGCAAGTGAGCCTTGCCTCGGGAGCGAGAAGGTGACGTCGTCCACGGCAACGAAGTCGCCGAACTCCTTTCGCAGGTTGCGCACTTCAAGCATGGCTGCCGGCCTCCTCGGGCGAGAACGAGTGGGGGAAGTGGCAGGCCACTGTGCCGTCACCGGTGGAGCCCGGTTGCGGTCGGTCGCTGCGGCACAGGTCCTGGACGCGGGGACATCGATCGGCGAACGCACATCCGTCGGGTGCTTCGAAGCCGGACAGGGGCCTGCCGGCGATCGAACGCAGCTCCGCGTCGGCGTCGTCGACCGCGGGGCGGGAGGCGAGCAGGGCGCGCGTGTACGGGTGGGCGGCACCACTGCGCAGACGGTCGGCGGGGAGCTCTTCCACGGTCATACCCGCGTACATCACCACGACCCGGTCGCACACCGCGGCCGCCAGCTCCAGGTCATGGGTGATGAACAGCATCGCCAGCCCGCGCGCCTCGCGCGCTTCCGCGATGACAGCCATCACCTCTTCCTGGGTCGTGACGTCGAGCGCGGTGGTCGGTTCGTCGGCGAGCAGCAGCCGCGGTTCGGCGGCCAGCGCGGCGGCGATCATGACGCGCTGGAGAAGGCCCCCCGACAGCTCCTGGGGCCGTTGGCGCATACGCCGCTCGGCATCGGCGATGCCCACCTCCCGCAGGATCCCCGTGACCTTCGTGATCGCCTCGGCGACCGGGACACCGCGCGCCGTGGTCAGCCCCTCCAGCAGGAAGTCGCCGATGGTGCGGGCGGGATTCATGTGGGCCCTGGGGTCCTGGAACACCATGGCGACGTCGGAGGCCCGGAACCGGCGCAGGCGCTCGGGCTTCATCGCGGGAATGGATTCCCCCGCGAACAGCAGGTCCCCTTGGATCCGGGCGCTCCGGGGCAGTAGACCCAGAACGGAGCGGGCGGTCAGAGATTTGCCCGATCCCGACTCTCCCACCAGGGCGACGCCGGCGCCTTCGGGAATGCTGATGTCGGCGCCATGAACGACCGTGCGTACGGCTCCGTCGAGAGGCAGGCCGACTCTGAGCGCGTTCATCTGGAGCAGTGGTGATGAGCTCATGCGTTCTCTCCGAGCAGACGTCGGGACAGTCCCGTTCCCAGCAGGTTGAACGCGACGACGACGATGAGGATGGCGATGCCCGCGTACAGCGACTGCTGTGGCTGGCCGGCGAGGATCGAGGGTGCTCCGTTGGACACCATCAGTCCCCACTCCGGGTCCGGCGGCTGGCTGCCGAGTCCGAGGAAGGAGATCGCGGCCACGTCGAGCAGGGCGTATCCGAAGCCGATGGTGGCCTGGACGAGGACGAGGGGCAGCAGGTTCGGCAGTAGGTGCCGCAGCCAGATGCGGGCGGTGGGGGCGCCGAGGAGCTGAAGCGCCGATACGTACGGCAGGTTGCGTTCTTTGATCGCGGCCGATCGTACGACCCGGGTGATCAGGGGGAGGTAGGCGATCGACAGTGCCACGATCGGTGCGGTCAGGCCGGCTCCGAAGACCGCGGCGACGAGCACGGCCATGATCAGTCCGGGGAAGCCGAACACGATGTCCAGGGCGCCCGAGACGAACCGGTCGAGCCAGCCTCCGAACCAGGCGGCGGCCAACGCGAGGAGGGTGCCGAATGTCGTGGAAACGGCGATCACCACTGCGGGGGCGGCAAGACTGGCGCGGGTACCGCTGATCAGCCGGGACAGCAGATCACGTCCGGTGTCGTCCGTCCCGAGGAGATGGGTGACGGAAGGGCCGGCGTTGACATTCAGCGGGTCGACGGCGTTCGGATCGTGCGGGGCGATCAGCGGCCCGAACACTGCCAGCAGGACGAACAGGCCGACCACGCATCCCGCACCGAGCGTCAGGTGGTCGCGCGGGCGTCCGGTCCTCGGCTTGGCGGCGGTGCGGGTGAACAGGGCGGTGGTCATCGGGCCCCCTTCTGCGCGGCTCGGGGGTCGAGGGCGGCGCTGATCAGATCGACGGTGGTGTTGATGACGACGAACACGACCACGAAGATCAGTGACACGGCCTGGACCACGGCCATGTCCTGCTTGGACGCGGCCTCGATCATGAGGGCCCCGAGCCCTCCGGTGCCGAACGCCTGCTCGGCGACGGCCGCGGTGGCGATGAGGCCGGCGATGCCGACGCCGGAGACCGCGAAGACGGGGCCGGAGGCGTTGTGCAGCACGTGCCGCCTGATCACCGTCCACTCGGGTACGCCACGACTGCGGGCGGTCTCCACATGCTCCGAGCGCATCTCCGCCCGCACTGCGGTCCGGGTCACCTGGGCGACGTAACCGATCCATGTCATGGCCAGTGCGAGGGCCGGCAGCGTCAGATGAGAGAGGGTGCCGGTGAAGCCCTCGCCCGAGCCGTACACCGGGAACCACGGGAGCTGGACGGCGAAGAGCCAGATGAGCAGGACCGCCATGACGAAGGTCGGTACCGCCATCGCACCGGCCGTGAGGGTCGTGGCCAGCGTCTCCGTGCGGCCGCCGCGCAGTGCGGCGACGGTGCCGATGACGGTACCGGCGGCGAGGACGAGGACGGAGGCGTACGTGACGAGGGCGAGGGTGTCGCCGGCGCGGGCGCCGATGAGGTCGGCGACGGAGTCGCGGTAGACGAGGGACTTGCCGAAGTCCCCCTGCAGGCAGCCGCTCAACCAGTGCCAATAGCCCTGGATGAACGGGTCGTCCAGGTGGTACTCGCGGTGGATCTGCGCCAGCACTTCGGGGTCGGGGTCTCGGCTGCCGCCGACGAGCAGCGTGGCGGGATCTCCGGGCGTGAGGAACATCGCGCCGTAGATGGCCAGGCTCGAGACGATCACGGTCACGATGAGCATGCCCAGTCGGGTGGCCAGGAATCGCAGGCTCATCTCGGGTCACCTCCGGACAGGGGCTGTTCGCCGCTTTCGGGCAGGACGGTCAGGCGCAGACGGGAGGGGTGGGCGGAGCCGGTCCGGAGCTTCTGCAGGCTCGCCTTGGGGGCGGTCGTCAGCCACGGGTTCTCCAGCGAACCGGAGTTGGGCAGGTGGTTCGGGAAGTCGCTGCCGGCGATCATCAGCGCGAGGCGGTGGCCCGGGCGCACCCGGTAGCCGGTGTGTCCCAGGGCGATCTCCGTCTCGCCGGGCCCGTCGGCCTGGGCGCAGCCGCGCACGATCAGGCGCGCCGTGCCGTCCGGTGCCAGATCGAGGAGACGGACGAAGATGTCGAACGTGGGAGCCGTGCTCTCCACGTGCAGCACCGCGTGTACGGGACCGGCGAGGTCGAGCGGCGTGTCGGAGACGGGGCCGGTGAACACGAGGACGTCGTCCCGGTCGACTGTGCTGCGCTCGTCGACATGATCGCGCAGCTGCATGAAGGTGTCCGCCGCGGCGGACGGCACGAGGTCGTCCGGGTCGTATCGCCACTCGGCCGATTCCGATGCGCCGGCCGGGCCCGGGGCGAGCTCTCCGCCGGGGGCGGTGCCGGTGGCCGCGGCCGGCTGCGCCAAGTACAGCTCCGTCGCAGTGGCCTCGGGCAGCGGCCAGGTGGACGCGGTGCGCCAGCCCACGTGGCCGAGCTTCCAGCGCACGCGGGGCAGCGACTCGGGCTGGGCGGTGCCTTTGAGGAAGACGTCGAAGAACTCGACAGCGGGTCCGGTGTAGAAGTCGATCATGCGCTCGAGAGCGGCGTCGTCGGCCAGGTGGTCGGCGTCGGGAGCGACGGGGGCGTCATCCAGGAAGTAGTTCTCGTGGTCGATCGTGTCGGCGATCAGATACTGCATGGCAGCCCATCCGGGGCGCCGGGCCAGCTCGGTGTAGTCGCGCATGTGGGCGATCCCGAGGTTGTCGAACCAGCCCACGCAGTGCAGGACGGGCACCGGCCGGGCGTCGTAGGGGTGGGGCCCGTTGTACGGGGCGAGGGGGATGCCGCCGACGATCAGGTCGAAGCCGGCCGAGCGTTTCCCGATGGCGGCAAACGCCTCTTCGTACGCTGCGAGGAGAGGGCGCCTGCTGTGGTCGACGTCGAACTCGTACGTGTCGTTGTCCGTCCACACCTGGGCCTGGTACGACGTCCCTTCCAGCCACAGGGGCTGCGGGCCGGAGCCGGTGTCGTAGCTGGCGATACCAGGGCCGTTGTTGGTGCAGGTCACCCGGGGGACGATGGCACGCAGGGCGGGGTGCTGGCTGGAGACCGCCGACCACTGGGTGAACCCGTAGTACGAGTCGCCGAACATGCCCACGATCCCGTTGGACCACGGCTGGCGGGTGATCCACTCGAGGGTGTCGAACCCGTCGTCCACCTCGCCGGTCCAGCCCAGCGTCTGGCCCTGTGAGCGGAACTTGCCGCGGACGTCCTGGACCACCACGACGTAGCCGTGCGCCGTGAACCTCTCCGCGATCTTGTCGAAGAAGACGTAGCGGCTGTTCTTGTCGTAGGGCAGGCGGGCCAGCACGGTCGGCGCCGCGTTCCCCGGGTCGGCGCCGTACACATCGGTGGCCAGCTGCACGCCGTCGCGCATGCGCACCATGTGCTGCTGCGCGTGCGGAGGCACGGGCTCCGGGGTGACGCGCCGGACGGCAAGGCTCATGGGGCCCTCCAAGGGAGCAACGGTTAGACAACAACGTGATATAACAGCGTTGCATTCCAATGTGTTCAACGTCAACCCCCTCTGAGCTAGGTTGCTGCCATGCCGATCGACGTCGACGAAGTCCAGCGCCGCAAGGCGATCGCCGAGGCGACCCTCGCTCTCGCCGCCCGGGACGGCGCGCGCGCCATCACCATCCGTGCCGTGGCGAAGGAACTCGGCGGGTCCACGGCGATGGTCACGAACTACGTGCCCACGCGGATAGCTCTGATCACCAACGCCGTGCGCGCGGCGGAATCCCAGTGGCGGGCCGACCTGGAAGCCCACCTGGGCGACCTGACCGGCGCGGACCGACTGCGAGCCACGGTGGAATGGCACCTCAGCACGGAACCCGAAGACCTGCTGCTCCGCACTCTCTGGGTCGAGATGCTCTCGTCGGCGCACGCCGACCCCGCCGGTGTCGACCGCCAGGAGCCGCGCGAAGCACGCGAAGAGTTCCTCGAGGCGTCCGCCGCCGCAGGAGTGCCCGACGCCGGTCTCGCCGCCGACGTCCTCTCCCTGCTGACCCGTGGCTACTACGTTTCCACCATCGAGGAGCCGGCCTACTGGACAGCGGAGCGGGTCAGCCGCGTCACCAGAGCGGTGGTGGATGCCCTCATCGGCGACTGAGGGAAGACGCACTCCTCGACGGGCGCGAGCGCACGCTGGAGCCCCGTCCAGGTGCGAGCCGCCAGGTGCCCCGCCGGCCTGGAGCGGAAACGGACGCAAGCCCGCCGCCCGCCATCGCACCAAGGCGATCCCGCTGAAACGCCTGGCCGCCGAACCCGGCCGCACAGCCCACCGGCAGGCGACCTGGCGCAAAGGCTCCACAGGGCCGATGCGTTCGCGATTTCGGGTCCCGCAATCGGCGTCCGGCCGGTGCCCCGGCCCCCACCCAGGCGATGGCCCAAACGGGAGGGTCCGTCGCCTGGGACGGACTGCTGCCCGCTCTGACCCTGCTCGGCGAACGCCTCCGCCGACTGGGCCCCAAAGCCCAGGCGCCACAGATCGCCGAACTGAAGGCCCGGCTGCGGGCAGCCGAGACCCACCTCGAACACCTGGCCATCACCCGGAAGACCGCCCCCGCCCTGGGCGACCGGCTCCCCGCCTACCCGGTCGCGCCCGCCCTGCCCGAGCACCCGGACCACCCCCGCATCCTCCCCGCCTTCAACGAGGCCACCGGCCCCCTCCTGGCGCGAGGTCTGCGAAGTGCGCTGCAGATCGTTGTTCCCGGCGTGGGCGACGACGATGGGCTGCCCCGTGTGGACGCACTGGGTGGTCAGCCGGTCCGCACCGCAGGCGGCGAGGTCGCCGGCCTTCATGGCGGTGGTGGCGTGGGTGGGGTGGGGACGGCCAGGACGCTGTCGAGGAGGTCGACCGCGGCGTAGAGAACGTGCTGCTCGGGATCGAGGTAGAGGTGTTCGGGTTCGTGGGCCAGATGTGTCGCCGACTGCGGCGGAGCACTGGCTCGCTTCAGGCGGCTCTGGGTCGAGGAGCCCCTCGGACGATCAGGCGGATCCGTGCGTGGACCGGCCGCGGGGCAAGGAAGGCGGCGATCTGAGGGAGTACGCCTGCACCGACGGCGGCAAGGACGTCCTGCGGACAAGCCCCGCGCTCCAAGTACAGGACGATGGCGAGTTCCTTGCGCCGGCCGGGACCGGTCAGACGGCAACGAGCCCGCGCCACTCCGGGAACCTTCGTGCAACCGGTCCGGACGGAACGGAGCAGGGCGCGGCAGTCCAGCGAGCCTCGGGCCGCCGCCAGGGGCAGACTGCGCTGTGTCCTGCCGCGGACCTGGAGGGCGAGCAGAGCCAACCCGCAGAGCAGGCCCAGGCACCCCACCACCGTCAGGGCGATCTGCGTGTGGCTTTCCGGCAGCCGGTTCCGCACCTGGCTGACGCTCGTGCGAAGAGTGCTGGCGAAGCCGCCCCAGGGGCCGGCGCTCGTGGCGGCGGTGAGGAGGGTGAGTCCGGCGATAGCAAGTACAGCCCTGTTGACCATCGCGAGGCTAGGCATTGTCTGCTCCTCTGTCCGTGTGGCCCGCCGTGGGCGCCTTCGCCAGGCGGGTGGCGTCCAGCGTCAGCTTCACCCGTGGAGTCCGGCTCAGGGCCAGGCCGTCGATCGCGCCCGAGATGGCGACGATCGCCGCCTGCCTGGTGCCTTCTGGTTCCCCGAAGGCCAGTTCTGCCCGCACGCTGACCCTGCGCGGTGCGAAGCGGACCGTGCGCACTCGGAGGGCCGGTACGCCTGCGAGGGCCGCCTGCACCAGGCGGGCGGCACACCTGCGGCTCATCACAGCATGGGCTGCCGGCCCGCAACGCAGCGTCAGGAGGCGGTGGTGTCCGGGTGTGAGGGCCAGGAGAACCATCCAGCCGCCGATGACCGCCGCTGCCGCAGCCACGCACCACGTGCCGCGCTGTCCCGCGGCAGACAGGGCGGCGTCCGGTGGCTGCCAGGGCGGCGACGGTGTACCCCGCAGCTCGACGGCGTGCCACAGCAGCAGGTAGGAGACCACGGTCAGGGCTGCGGCCAGGACCGCGGTGGTCAGGCGCCGTTCGGACCACGTTCTTCGCACGGAGCTGTCCGAGACGGCGGCCGCACCGGACATCGTTCGGGGTGCGACGGCGGCGAGCTGACGGACCCGGATGGTCGGGGGCGTGGCGGCAAGGCCGGTCAGATGCCGTGTGCGGGCTGCGACGTGGTCCTGAAGTCGAAGCGCTTGGGAGTCGACTGTCCCGGTCAGCGGCAGGCGGACGTCCACAGCCGTATCGACGGCCTTGCCTGCCTGGGACGCCGTGCTGCGCAGCACGAGGCCTTCACCTGGGGCGATCAACTCGGTTGCGGCCTGCCGGGCGATCTTGGCTACTACCCGGTCGGCGACGGTCGTCACGCCCCGCTCGCCGGCGTTCACGGCTTCCTGCGCCCGTCTGTCACCAGGAGGTCCCTCAGGTTTCCTCCACGCTCCAGATAGCGGCCGGCTGCACAGCCGAGTCCGCCGAGAGCGGCTACCAGGAGGAAGGCGGCGAACCCTCCGAACCAGCCGGCGAACCCCAAGGCCATCCCGGTCATCAGCCCGAGCGTGTCCCTTCCCATCATCGCGACCTTTCCTCGACCCGCGGGACCATCCGATGTCGGTGTGCGAGGGCTATGCCACGCGGCTGTCGGCGCCGGCCAGGTCGTCGTCACCGGGCAGGTGCACGTCGTTGACGGCGACGTTCACCTCGATGACCTCGAGCCCGGTGATGCGCTCGACGGCGCTGATCACGTTTTCCCGGACGTCCCGGGCGACGTCGGGCACGGGAAAGCCGTACTCCACGACCAGTTCCACGTCGATCGCGGCTTGGCGTTGTCCGACCTCGACCTTCACACCGCGCCCGAGGTTGGGCCGTCCGCCGGGTACCCGGTCGCGGACGGCGCCCAGCGTCCGTGAGAGTCCGCCGCCCATGTCGTGGACGCCGGGGATCTCCCGCGCCGCCATACCGGCGATCTTGACGACGACCACGTCCGCGATCGAGGTCCGGCCCCGGGTGCCCGCCGGTTCGCTGACCTCGGTCCGGCCCGTCCCCTGCGCGGCACCGGACCCGACTGCCCGCTTGAGCTGGGCCGGTGCCGTTTCCTGCGTTGCGGTCATGACTGCTCCCTCGTGGGTCTGCGTTGGCCTACCCCCGTTTGACACCTCCGGCGGCGAATCCGTTACGGAACTCTTCCGTGAACGATACGAACGCCAGTCCGGATCTCCTGGCCGTAACGAATGCCGCGGCAGGGGTGTCAAAGCAGTGGAGGCTGGAAGGAGCCCGCGTGTGAGTGCTCGATGGGTCCCCTACGGGAAGGACGGTGCGTCCGAGGCCGGGGACGAGCTGCTGGCCGTGAGGGCGGCGGAAGGGGACGAGGAGGCGTTCGAGATGCTCGTACACCGCCACGGAGCGGCCATGCTTCAGCTCGCCGAGCGGCTCATGGGCACCCGGACGGAAGCCGAAGACGCCGTCCAGGACGCCTTCGTCAATGCCTGGCGCAAACTGCCCGAGTTCCGGGGAGAGGCGGGCTTTGGTACGTGGCTGCATCGGATCGTCACCAACCGGTGCCTGAATTTGCTGCGCGCACGCAGACCGGCCGCCGACCTCGACACGGTCCCGGAGCCGGCCGCCCCGGACCACCAGTCCTCACCTGTCCGCGTCGCCGAATCACACGCGGTCGGCCGCGACCTCGGCATCGCGATGCGTTGCCTCTCCGCGGAGCAGAGAGTCTGCTGGGTCCTGCGGGAAATCGAGTGCTGGCCCTACGAGTCGATCGCCCAGACGGTCCGTATCAGCCCGGAAGCGGTCCGCGCACGCGTCTTCCGGGCCCGGCGTGTGCTGACGGAGGCGATGGCCGCATGGCGATGAACAACCACTACCCCTCCGACCCGGCCAACGGAGAGGAAATCGAGTTCCTGGCCTGCGGACGGGACCTGGCCGCCGTCTGGGAGCACGCCGGTGAATCCGGAGCGGACGCCCACACCCACCAGTGCGGCTACTGCCAGGAGGCGCTGGCAGACCTCGAGCGGCTCCGCGCCGCCGCACTGCCCCCGGAAACCGCGTCTGCCGCAGCCCTGGACACGTCGGCTCTGGTGCGGCGGGTCATGGACGTGGTCCGCCTGGAACTGCGCCCTGGGCAGACCCTGCCGGGGTGAGCCGGACGAGGACAGCTGGATCTTCGAGTCAGTCGCCGCCCGCACACTGCGTGAGGCAGCCGAAGAAGTGCCCGGCGTGCTTGCCGGCAGTTGCCGCATCACCCCGACCGGCGGCCACGGCGGTCCCGCGCGTGGACCGGTCGTCGTCCATACGGAGGTCACGGTCGAGTTCGGATGCGACCTGCAGGCCGCATCCGACTCGGTCCGCGGCAGCGTCGGCCGCGCGGCACACGAACGGCTCGGCCTCATCGTCTCCTTGCTCGACGTGACGGTCACCGACCTCCACGACCCACCGGACCGACCACAAAAGGCCACAGCATGACGATTCCACGGGCAGAGGCCGTCTCCACGGCGGTCACCGACGCCGTGCTGGCCGTGCCCGGCGTGGCCTGCCTGCGCCCCGGCCTGCGCAGCCTGCTCCACGCCGCCGTACGCCGACCCGGCGTGGGAGCAGGCGCCACCGGGAGGGAGCGTTCCGCGGTGCGCCTCACCTTTTCCGCCTCCGGGTCCGTCGCCGCCGTCCACATCGAGATCGTCGCCCGGGCACAGCACCGGACGGCCGATGCGGCCGCGGCGAAGGTCACTGTGACCGGCATCGTGTGAACACCACCTGACCAGAGCGACGGTAGTGCGCCTGCTACAGCGGCGGCGGGCAGGTGAGGATCACCCATAGAGCAAGACTCCACATGCAGGTCGCCGCGCCCAGAAGCCGCAGCCGCCGGACCCGCGAGGCCGAGACGGGATCGGTGTTCCCGGCGGCGACGCACAGTGGGCGCGCAGCGGGTGTGTCCGCGTGCTGCCCGGACCTGGGCAGGACCGTCTGAGGGCGGGCAGGAGCGATCGTCCGGCTCGCGGCTCGCGGGTCGCGGCGTCCGAGGGACAGGAGGTGCGGGGCGCGGCGCCGGGGCCGGCCTCGGACCCTTCGTGGCGACGGCCGTGAGGGTGCCGTGCTGGGCCAGGCCTGCCAGGAAGCGCACGTAGGCCACCTTCCGTCTCCCCCGCGGTGTCGTGCGTCCGCACTCCCATGAACGGACGGTCGCCGGGGTCACGTCGAAAGCGGCCGCCAGCTGCCGGGTCGTCAGACCTCACTGCTCCCGGAGACGACGCCGCTCGCAAGGTCCGGCAGGCCCGATGGTCGCCGTCGCATGGGAGCCTTGTTCTCGGTGCGGGACGCCTGACGCGGGAAGACCTGATGTGCTGTCATACAGGTCCGACAATCTGCGCGCTGCTGTCGTTGTGCGCGATCTGTGTCGTTCATCCGAACGGTCTCCTGCTTGCCTCAGCTCAGGCAGCGAAGGACGCACACTCGCTGGTGACGGCGGCCAGCAGCAACCCTGCGACACGTTCCGAAGGCGCCGGCCCGGCCCGCATCAGACGGGCCGGGCCGCCTGCAGGTCCGCGTCGGGCAGACTACTCTGCTCTCCGATCGGCTCGGTGCCGGTGGGCTCCGGCCCTCGCCTTGGGCGTGAAAGTCAGCAGGGCCGCCAGGAGAAGCGGTGCGTCGGCCAGAAGACTGAACATCATCTACCGGGCTCCTCGTCTTCGCCGGGTTCCGTGTCGATGTGCATGGCACGCTCGATGTGCAGCAGCCGGGTGACGGACCGGGAGGTGGCGATGTGCGTCAGGGTCCGTCCCCGTCGGCACCAAGTGGCGGTGATGTCGAGCAGAGCGGAGTCGCAGAAGGAGACGGCACGGGTGTCAAGCTCGAGGCGGAGATAGCCGTACGCGGCGGCCGCGGTCAGAGCCACGCGCAGCGGCGCAGAACTGAAGTGGTCGACGTCTCCGCCGAGGTGAATGCGCAGGATGTCGCCGTGGGAGCTACAGGAGAGGTCTATGCCCGAGGGCCTGGGTCCGTCTCCTGCCGCCTCCGGCGTGGGGGCGGTGGAAGAGGGCAGTATCGGCATGCTGATCGCGTTACTCACGCTTCCACAACACCCCGGAGCCTGACCGGGGAAACGGGGCCCGCTCGTCCTTCACCCCGCCGCTGACAAGGGTTCGGTCGGGAGTGGGAAATCCTGCTCCCCACGCGTAATGAACGCCCACCTGACGTGTCAGGGTCCATACCTGCCCCACGTTGGCCGCACCGCGGCACCGGTCTCGCGTCCCGCCACAAGGGAGTCGAACAGCTCGGCGATCCTGCCGCCGGTCTGGCCGGCGGTGAGCGGGCCGACAGAACGCCGTCCGCAGGTCACGGACTGGCGCTGAGCTGTCCGAACCGGGCAGCGAGCCAGGGCTTGCGACCGCCGGCCCGCACCTGACCACGCACGATCGCCTTCCAGATCGGGGTGCGCCCGAAGGAGACCAGCAGGAACGCGCTCGGCGTCGCCATGATCCGGCAATCGTAGCGGCGGTGTGGGGCGTCGCGAGTCACGGTCATCGTCTCGTCAGCGACGACGACCGCAAGCCGCGGACCACCCTTGATCGAGAGGTCGACCGCGAGGCTGGCACCCCGCGCCTGCGTCGCGTCCAGCATCAACGGCATGAGTGTCGGCATCATCTGCCCGATCACCAAGCGCGCCTCATCCGGGGCGATGGGCCAGGGACGGCCGGCGCCGCGCGCGATGTCCAGGCCGTGCACGAGACTCTCACTGAGCATCAGACCGGTCACCGTCGCCAGCGTGAGCGTCGAATCCTTCCCGAACCAGGGCACGACGACGGGGGTGTCCGGGGGGAGGCCGGCGGTGGACCGCAGGAACGTCTCGCCCCGCTCGGTCACGAAGTCGCCAAGCCGGGCGCGGTCGGCGCCGACGACGAGACGGATGGACATGGCGTTCATGGCCGCGATCCGCGCTGCGAGCGTTCCATCGCCCGGCGGCAGGATCCTGTCCCAGTCCATGGCCTTGTCGTCTGTGGCAGCGGCGCAGTACGCCAGGTACACGGCCGCGAGATGCGCGCCGACGTCGCCCACCGACCACACCGGAATTCCGGATGCCGTGTCCAGGTCTCCCACGTCACGCAGGAGCCGGACCAGCCGCTCCATCGTGGCGGCCAGCGCCGCGCGAGTCTTCTCGTGCTCACTGACGGGATCAAACTTCACGGTACTGCCCATGCGATTCCCCCTGGCACGCGGACGGACGGACAGATTACCGCCGAGTAGCCTGGCTGCGGCAAGAGGGCGTCCGGCTCATACCCGCACCCGGACCGGTCCCTCACTCCTATCCGCCCCGCGCCGTCCGGATCCTGAGACGTCCTTCTCGCTGCCGAGGGGCTGTGGGAGTATCCCCTCCATGCAGCGCCAGCTCACTATTAGTGGCAGCGTGCCGGCACCGAGGTGACCTGGAAGCGATCCTTCCCAAAGATCTCACCGCCCGCACGCAGACCTCTCGCATTCCGCGAGAGGTCTTTTTTGTTTCTCATCAGCAGCTCTGACACAGCGGCCTCACCCGGCCCGGCAGACCTGGACAGGAAGCAGTCGGCATGAAACACGACGCCCTTCACCTCTTCGGCACCACGTCGCGCGACGGCGCCCAGCACGAAGGCATCCTGCACACCCGGCCCGACGCCGACGGAAGCGGCACCCCCACGCCCGCCCCGGACGACGCGGTGTGCACCCTCACCGTGACGCTCCGGGACAACCGTGGAGCACTGGGCAGAATCGCCGCAACGCTGAGCAGCATCCCGGTTCTGGCCCTGTCGTACGCGGTGACGGCCCCCGAGCGCGCCACCGCCCAGATCCACGTGCCGCAGGCCCACGTCACGCGCGCGCGGGGGAGGCTGAATCGCATGGTGGACGCGCTGGCCGTCACCGAGTCGCCTACCCTCCTCCACTAGAACTGGCAGGGGAGGCGTCGCTCCTGCGATCGAGCGGACCGGCGCGTCCGCGCCCACTAACGCCGGATGAGGCCGAGCTCGGTGGCGGCGGCCACTGCGGCGGTACGGGAATCGACGCCGAGCTTGGCGTAGATGCGGGCCAAGTGAGATTTGACGGTGCCTTCGGTCAGGTGGAGCCGGGCGCCGATGGCCTGGTTGGACAGGCCCTCGGCGACCAGGACGAGGACTTCGGTCTCCCGTCGGGTCAGGGCGGTGCCGGGGGGACGCAGCCGGTTCATGAGCCGGTCCGCGACGGTGGGCGCCAGCGTGGTGCGGCCCGCGGCGGCGGTGCGTACGGCAGCCGCCAGGTCTTCGGGTGGGGCGTCCTTGAGGAGGTAGCCGGTGGCGCCGGCTTCGATGGCGGGCAGGGTGTCGGCGTCGGTGTCGTACGTGGTGACGATCAGCACGCGGGGAGCGCCTGGCCGGGCGGTGATCCGGGCGGTGGCTTCGGCGCCGCCCATGCCCTTGCCGAACTGCAGGTCCATGAGGACGACGTCGATGTCGGACTCGGCGGCGCGGCTGACGGCCTCCTCTGCGGTGGCGGCTTCGGCCACCACCGCAATGCCGGGTTCGGTCTCGAGGACGGCGCGCAGCCCGGCCTGTACCACGGGGTCGTCGTCGGCCAGGAGCAGGCGGATGGGGGTGTCGGTCACGAGCGAACCTCGGGGGTGGGGTCGACGGGCGGGGGCGGGGGCAGTTGGGCGGCGAGGGCGGTGCCCTGGCCGGGGGCGGATTCGATCGTCAGGGTTCCGCCGAGGGCGTTAACGCGGGCACGCATGCCGGCCAGGCCGAACCCGCCGACCTCGGGGTCGGGGGCGGGCAGGCGCTCGGGGTCGAAGCCGCGTCCGTCGTCGACGATGTCCACGGCGACGTTGTCCCGAGGTAGCTGAGGGTGACCTCGACGGTGGTGGCATGGGCGTGACGGACGGTGTTGGCGAGGGCGGACTGGGCGATGCGCAGCAGAGCAACCTCGTGTGCGGTCGGCAGCTGTACGGGTTCGCCGGTGAGGTGGAAGCGGGTGGTGATCTGGTGACGGGTGCTGGTGGTGGCGCAAAGGCGCTCCAGTGCGCCGGCCAGGGTGGTGCCCTCCAGCGTGGGTGGCGCCAGGGCGGCGACGAAGCGGCGGGCCTCGGCCAGGTTGTCGACGGCGGCCAGGCGGGCTTGGTCTATGTAGCGGGCGGCGTTCTCGGGAGCGCCGGGCAGAGCTCGCTCGGCTGCCCTCAGCAGCAGCTGGATGCTGGAAAGGCCCTGGGCGAGGGTGTCGTGGATCTCGCGGGCGAGGCGTTCGCGTTCCGCCAGGACGCCGGCGGTGTGCTGGGCGGCGGCCAGATCGGCGCGGGTGACGGTGAGTTCTTCGATCAGGTGCCTGCAGTGTTCACTCTCCCGGTAGAGAGCCTGGTGGGCCTTGACCCCGGATTCTGAACACGTCTATGCGGCTTGGGCCAGGGTAGTTGCTGCTGCTTGGAAGTCGTTCTCGTAGGCGAGCGGAGATCGCTGACCGAGGCAGCGGTGCCGACGTCGGGTGTTGTATCGGATCAGCCAGCGGAAGGCGTCGAGCCTGTCCTCGCACTCGCTCGACCAGGCCTTCCGGCCTTTGAGTGTCTCCCTCTTGAAGGCGGCGTTGAAGCTTTCCGCGGCGGCGTTGTCCGCGCTGGAGCCGATCGCACCCATGCTCTGTCGGACCCCTGCTGACCTGCAGGTTTCAGCGAAGGCTCTGCTCGTATGTTGCGAGCCTGGCCGAACACCTGGACGCGGCCCGGATCGCAGCCTCCATCGGCTCGGTCGGGGACGCGTACGACAACGCGCTCATGGAGTCCACGATCGGTCTGTTCAAGACCGAGGTCATCAAGCCCCAGCGGCCGTGGAGGACGCTCTCGCACGTCGAGCTCGCCACCGCCGAATGGGTCGACTGGTACAACCACCGACGACTCCACGGAGAGATAGGGCACATCCCGCCCGTCGAATTCGAAGCCAACCACTACCGAGCAACCAAGAAACCCCAAGTCACAGCCACAATCTGAAGTCTCTACGCAACCCGGAACGGTTCACCCGGAGCGCCGGAGGTCCTCTCGACTCACGAAGCACCGCCGCCACTTCCGATCCAAGGGGGCGACCTTGGTGAACACCAACGGCTGTTGTATCGTCGCGGCAGTTGCGATCGCGTGTTCGATCGTGCGAGATCAGCACAAGCTTTGGGGGGATTTAGGCGCCTGTGAACCTGTCGCGTGCCGCAATCATTGCTGTGAGCCAGACCACGGCCTCATTCGCGCAGGCGCAAATCTCCTGATCAAGCCTCACCGATCGACACAGATGGTGTGACTCTTCGCGCCGCCACAACGGATAGGGCTGACAGCCCTATCCGTTGTGGCGGCGAGCAAATCAAAGAAAAGACCCCTGGCCGGGTGCCGGCAAGCAGTGGCCAGGGGTCCTCTGCTTTCCTTCTCGGCTTGGCCCCCGCGCAGGCTGCCGGCGAAACGAAGGTCGTCTACACCACTGACACCGGCGTCGTAGGCGGCAAGGCGCTGTTCACGGGGGGGCCAACCCGGAGAAGTTCCAGGTCTGTGATGTGGACGCGGACGGCATGGCCGTCCGTGCCATGTTCTGGTGGGACGGCGCAAACGGGGGGCCTGACGGGTACATCAGGCTCACGGACGACAACGGTGCAACGGCGTTCTGCGTGGGCGGGGAGTTCACCACGACGTTCGATGTTCACGAGGGCGCCCACGTTCAGATCATCGTGTGCCGCGTCTCCGCGGACCGGGAACAGGACTGCAGGGAAGACTGGGCCTGGGCGTAACCTGAATGACCCCGGAGGGACGGCCGTGTTTGAGCGGCTGCCCCTCCGGGAATGTGCTGGCTCCAAGGTCCCGGGGCGGCAGGACGACGGCAACCAGCGCGGTCGCTGGTACCCCTGCCGTTGCCCACTGCTTGTGAGCGCAAGAGCCGATCGATTTCCGTCAACAGTGCCACCGACGGTGACCTGGCGGTACGCCTATATAAAATGGCGCCATGGAATTCTTGCGCGAGGACGGCTACCGACTGCTTCTAGGCTCTGTTGGGCTCCTCGCCATATCAGTCTCCGTCGCATTCACGGTGCGGACCTGCCGTCGGTGGCTGTTTGTCCGCAAGACGTTCAACGAAGGGCTACCGGCTGAGGGCAAGGTGCTGACACTGGACGCCTACGTGCTAACGGGAGACCAGGGCCGCGCTGGCCTAGAGCACGCCATCGTCGGCTTCCGTGCGGCCGATGGGCGCGAGTACCGGCTCGACATCGACACTGACCGGCGACGGCCACTGGGCTCGGAGATGCGACTCCACTATCTCCCGTCGAGCCCGGAGCAAGCAGTGGTCGCCGAGGCGGGCAGGGGCACCGTGCGCGCGGTGCTGACCCTCCTGTTCCTGCTGGGTCTGGGGGTGGGCGGGGTCTTCCTCATGGTGCTGAGCTTCCCGTGATGTTCGCGGGCGGCCCTCGGCGTGGAAAGCCCGTTCGGTGACCAGCCATCCCATAAGGGGCCACTAGAAACTCCGTTCTGGAAGCAGGCAACAGACGGGTAGTCCCAGCATGTCGATGATCATCGAGTGGAGGGACATCCCTCCGTTCGCCTCGGGTTCCTCCACGGCCCGCATGGGCTCGATTCGATTATTGACGGAGAACCGGCGGCCGGCGCACTTCCCAGAAGACGTTCTCGCCCGTCACTCCTACTCCACCAGCATCCTGAGACCCCCTCCTCTGGGTGTCGGAGATCGTGGCCTCGGTGCGATCTGGCGCGCGTGGCTCCACCTGGATGCTGCTCGAGGATCTTCACCGGCTCTTCCGCGGGGCGGTCCCGGCGCAGGGCGTGGCTGGTCCTCCGCCGCCTTCCTGCTTTCCGGCCCGGGCAGCGCCAGCCAGGGCCAGTCCGAGGGCAGTTCGGTGCGGTCCGCTTCTGCGGCGCCCAGTAGGCCAGGTGTCTTCTCGGGTTCGTCGGCTTGGCGAGCGACGAACCCGGCATCTGCGGCTCGACCATTTCGTGCACCGCGTAAGGCAGAGCTGGGTTGGGAACAGCCATGATGCCGAGGAGTCGGCGGCAGCGGCTTGCGGGGCGGCGCTCGCCGTGGGACCCCCAATAGAGCGATCCCTGACCTGTGGCCAGGGTAGCGAGATGGCCGACACCACAAGTTCACGCTCACCACGGACATCCCGGTCTACTTCTGCTACCAGTGCAAGCACCTGGCAACGCAGCTCGAACGAGAACACAAACGGCCTGCTGCGGCAGACTTCCCCCAGGGCACCGGCTTGTCGCCGCTCCACCCGCGCAAGCGCCCTGATGCAGTCGGGGCCGAGCTGAACAGCCGGCCTCGCAAACACTCGGCTGGGCCCTGCCGCCCGTCTGCACGAACTGACAGCTCCCCTGAACTGATCTTCATCTATCTGGGGTCGTCGCAGTCCCAGGGATTGCAGAAGGGGTCGGGCCGGACGCCCCATGTGTTGAGCACGGTGATCAGCTCATACTCGTCCTGGGCATCAGCGGCCTTGATGAGGGCTGCGTCGATGTCGTAGTCCAGCCGTCGATGCGCCCATGGTTGTACTCCCAGTGCTCAAGCCGGAAGCTACGTTCAACTCCGCTGCGAACCCATCCCTCGTCACGTGTGCCTGGGCATCTGACTCGCTCTGCTGGGGGCGAATATACTCGCCCCAGGCGATGGAGCTCGGGCTCGGGCTCTTCCACCAGGTCGCATTGACGCCGGTCAGAAGCCGCACTGGGCTGCGGTCCGTCGAGATCCCTCACGATCCCCTGTCCCCCGTCACCCGCTACACCGGGTTCTTCGGCGTCGCCGGCGTCGGCTTCGGCCGCCCGGGCAGCCGCGCTCCGCGTGGAACGACACCTCCTCGACGAGCAGTTCGCCACCGCCGACGCGGCGATCTGGGCCCTCGCGGTGGAGTACCTCGCCGGCAACTGCCCAGACCCCGGACGCAAGGTGTCCACACAGGTCCGGCGCGCCCAGGCCGGGAACCTGGGCACCACTCCTACGGCGATCACGGGCGTCGCACGCCTCCTTTCCGTGCACCGGAGACACGCTCTGCTGGCCAAGTGCGAATCAAAGTCACAAGTGTGACGACAGCAGAGTTGGCAAATCAGCACCCTGGTTGGCAAACGTCACCGATGGTGCTCTTTGGTTACGCTGAGGAGCGATCAGTTGCGGCCATCTTGGGGCGCAGGCCGTCGAGGGTGACAGCGACCAGGCGGGTCACGGCAGCCTGGGAGGGCACGGCAGCCGCCGCGGTCAGGGCGTGGAGGCAGTACTGGGCAAGCTCGGCGGGCGGGACGTCTGAGCCCAGGTCACCGGGCTGGGAGGCCTGGGCGATCAGGTGCTGGAGCATGCCGTGCAGGTGCCGCTCTGCGTGGGTGACGTGTTCGCCCTGGTGCAGGAGGGCGGCGAGTTCGCCGCCGTGCCGCTGCCGGGCGATGCCCGCGTACGCCTCCAGCACGGCCGTCAGGCGCTCCACGGCCGTGCCGTCCTGGTCACGGATGTCCGAGAGCTGCTGGAGGTGGGCTGTGACCTGGCGCTCGTGCCAGGCCAGCAGGACAGCTTCGACGTCGGAGAAGTACTTGTAGAGCGTCGCGCGGCCAATGCCGGTCTGCTCGGCGATCTGCGACATGGTCACCGACCGCAGCCCGCCCTCTGTTACCAGCCTCGCGGTGGTGTCCAGGATCGCCTCACGCACGGCGGCGCGGTGCGCGTCGATCGTCTCGTTCCACAGCTTCGGCACCCACCCAGGATACGGACGCCCACAGGAGATACACTCAGTTTCAACTAGAGACACCCTGTCTCGCAAAATTACGGGATCATCTCATCCCGCAGCCGTCATCCGTGGAGGGCGTCATGGCAGTCTCACCGAACCGTCCCGACGACGAGGGGACACCGCGCTGGGTGAAGGTCTCCGCGGCGATCGCCATCGTGCTGGTCGCGGTGTTCGTGATGGTGCACCTGGCGGGCGGCGGCATGACCGGGCATACGCCGTGACCCTGCTCCCGCCGCGACTGCGCAAGCTGACGCTCACGCTTCACGTCACCGCCTCGGTCGGCTGGCTGGGCGCGGTCGCGGCCTTCCTCGCCCTCGCCGTCGCCGGGCTGACCAGCGGCGCGTCCCAGAAGGTGCGGGGCGCGTACCTGGCCATGGACGTGATCGGCTGGTATGTGATCGTCCCGTTCAGCGTGGCCTCTCTGCTCACCGGAGTGGTGCAGTCGTTCGGCACGGTGTGGGGGCTGCTGCGGCACTACTGGGTCATCGCGAAACTGCTGATCACCGTGGTCGCGACGCTTCTGCTGCTGGTCCACATGCAGCCGGTCGGCCACCTCGCGGATGAGGCCGCCCGGGCCGCCCTCACGGGCGGCGAGCTGGAGGGCATGCGTATCCAGCTGATCGCGGACGCGGCCGCCGCCCTGCTGGTGCTCCTGACGGCTGCCGCCCTGTCGGTGTTCAAGCCGCGCGGGGTGACCCGCTACCGGCGCCGCCGCCAGCGCGAGCAGATCCCGCAGCCGCGCTGACCCCCGCCGCCGGAGGTGGCCTGGGCCGCAGGCATGGGGTGGGCACCGACAGGCCGCATCAGATTGGCAGCAGATCATCCAGTCACCGACTGGTCAGACACTCCGGCCGCGATGCCTCAGACCCGGCGTCGTCTGACTTCGTGTGACCGCCGACGCGGGTCGAGGCAGGCGGGCAGGGCGGAGCCGAAGATCGGAACGGGCACGGTGCAACGTGAGCCGGCCATCGCTGCGCGTTCGCGCGTCATCGCAGGCGGCCAAGGCGCATCGCAAGGCATGGCCGAGCCGCCGCTGGTGCAAGGCGGAGCTGGCTCACGTGCATGCCCGACAGGTCATCGACCTGTTGGCGGGCGTGAAGGCTTAGATCCGTAGAACCGCTGAGTCCGGCACAGAGGCAGATACCCGGAGGGCCGGGACGGGGCGAGCGGCGGCGGACGCATACGCGTACGGAGGCCCGTGAATGGCCAGGGCCTCGCACGGGGCGGGCAGCGCAGCGCCCTGTTGGGGCTGGCCGGACACACACTGGTGACCGGCGTGATCGGGCTCCGGAGCACCCTGGTGGTCGTCGGTGTACCCCTGGCCGGAGTGCGGGTCGGGCGCCTCGTGGCTGTGCCCGGCGGAACCCAGGCCCGCAACGTTCAGGGCTGCCGTGCTGGTCGGCGCGCCGAGGTGGGCATGGCCTGCGGCGCTCTCCGCGCTGACACCGTGCGTGTACATCAGGGCCAGGAGAAGCGCGGCCAGCACCCACGCTCGCCACGGGCCCGCTGCACGAGAGCGGGACGCGGCGCGCTACGCATCGCCCAGGCCACAACCATGCCGGGGAGCATAGCGGCACGCCGGCCGTGTACCTGCCGTGAGGCGTGTTTTCAATCGGACGAGTGGGTTCGTGGTCTCGACCTGCCGGGCGGGACGGATGGCGGTGCGAGCAGCCGAGGGCCGAGAACAGCGTCGGTGCCTCCGTTCCCCGCGAGGCCGGCGGATCCGGGGCGGCCACCATCGAAGCCCCCGGCACCTCCAGCTAACACCCCCGGATGCGAACGCGCCCGGTCGCACCGTGAGGGTGCGACCGGGCGCGGTGCCGTGCGAATGGGTCAGTGTGTTTGTAAGCACTTCTTTTGGGACCAGAGTTCCGAGTTCTTTTGGCTCCAGTGAGCGGGTGCTGGGGGCGTGCGGGAGGTGGGTTCACGCCCCC
>NZ_JBHXNP010000051.1:0-60989 GCF_042719495.1 Streptomyces sp. NPDC058525 | reverse complement strand
CCCCGTCACACCCCCCGGGGCCCCCCCCCCACCCCCCGCCCCCCACCGCCGGGGGGGGCTGTATCCCCCCCCCCGCCGGCGTTTGAGGCGCGGGCGCGGAGCGCCGTGTTGGGAGCCGCGGCGGCGATTGAGGCGGGAACGGTGGAAGGGCGGGTAGGGGACGGCTCCGCGCAGCGGCCAGCGACGGCCGGACGGAGTCCGGCGCAGCGGCGCGAAGCCGTGAGGCCCCCCGGGGCCGAGGCGCGCGAAGGGCGGGTCAGAAGACGGACAGGCCCGTCAGGGTTGTGAAGCGGTCCAGGGCGGCCACGGCGGCCACCGAGTTGCCGTGGGGGTCCAGGCCCGGGCTCCAGGCGGCCAGGACGCACTGGCCGGGCACGACGGCCACGATCCCACCGCCGACCCCGCTCTTGCCCGGCAGCCCGACGCGGTACGCGAACTCGCCCGCCGCGTCGTACGTCCCACAGGTCAGCATCACCGCGTTGATCTGCTTGGCCTCGCTGCGCGTGAGGAGCCGCGAGCCGTCCGCGCGCAGCCCGTGCCGGGCCAGGAAGAGCCCGGCACGGGCCAGGTCCGCGCAGCTCATCTCGATCGAGCACTGCCAGAAGTAGTGGTCCAGCAGGGCCGGTACGGGGTTGTCGATGTTGCCGTACGAGGCCATGAAGTGGGCCACGGCCGCGTTCCGGTCGCCGTGCTCGTGCTCGGAGGCGGCCACCTCCGCGTCGAAGGCCAGCGACGGGTTCCCGCTCTCGGCCCGCAGGAAGTCCAGCAGGTCGCTGCTCGCGTCGCCGGTCAGGGTCTGCAGCCGGTCGGTGACCACCAGCGCGCCCGCGTTGATGAACGGATTGCGCGGGATGCCGTTCTCGTACTCCAGCTGCACCAGCGAGTTGAACGGGTTGCCGGACGGCTCCCGCCCGACCCGCTCCCACAGCCCGTCCCCGCCCTCCGCCAGGGCCAGCGCCAGCGCGAAGACCTTGGTGATGGACTGCGCGGAGAAGGGGACCTGCCAGTCCCCGACCCCGAAGACGTTGCCCTCCAGGTCGGCGACGGCCATGCCGAACTGGGCCGGGTCCACGGCCGCCAGCGCCGGGATGTACTCGGCGGGGGTGCCGCTGCCCACCAGCGGGGCGATGTCGGCCTCGATCCGCTCCAGCAGTGCCTGGTAGTCCACGGCTTCCTACGCCTTGAAGCCCCGGTGCAGCGCCACGATGCCGCCGCTCAGGTTGCGCCAGGCGACCTTGGACCAGCCGGCCTTCTGGAGCAGGGCGGCCAGCGCGGGCTGGTCCGGCCAGTCGCGGATGGACTCGGCGAGGTACACGTACGCGTCGGGGTTCGAGGAGACGGCGCGGGCCACCGGGGGCAGGGCCCGCATCAGGTACTCGGTGTACACCGTGCGGAAGGGGGCCCAGGTGGGCTGCGAGAACTCGCAGATGACGACCTGGCCGCCGGGCTTGGTCACCCGGTACAGCTCGCGCAGCGCCCCGTCGGTGTTCTGGACGTTGCGCAGCCCGAAGCTGATCGTCACGGTGTCGAAGACGCCGTCCTTGAAGGGGAGCCGCGTCGCGTCGCCCGCCGTCAGCGGCAGCCACGGGTGCTTCTTCTTGCCCTCGCGCAGCATGCCCAGCGAGAAGTCGCAGGGCACGGTGTAGGCGCCGGTCGCGGCGAAGGGCAGCGAGGAGGTCGCGGTGCCGGCGGCCAGGTCGAGGACGAGGTGGCCGGGGCGGGCGCCGACGGCCTTGGCGACCTCCTTGCGCCACAGCCGCGCCTGGCCGAGGGAGAGCACGTCGTTCGTGAGGTCGTAGTTCGCCGCCACGCCGTCGAACATCGAGGCGACTTCGTGCGGCTGCTTGTCCAGGGAAGCCCTTGTCACTGGTGTTCGCCCCTCGGTGTGCGCTGCGGATCGGCGGGTACGGCCCCATCCTCTCAGGCCGGGGCGCGGCGGAAGGACGGGGCCCGGGTGGGGTGAACCGGACAACTGGCCCGAAGGACAGTTCCGCCCCGGGCCCGGGGCGCGTTGACTGGGGGCCGGTGCGGCCCGGTGACGGTCACCCAATGGATCATGGGCCTTGACCAGCGGCCGGATCCGTGGCGGCCGCCACGAGCAAAGGGCTTCACGATGCCGGCAGGCCATTCCACCGGTCGCTCCCGCCTCAGCCCGCGCGCCAGGCGCCGGGCGGAGCGGCGCAAGCGGCTGCGGCGTACGATCATCCTCGGCTCGGCCGCCCTCGTCGCGGTCACGGCGACCGCGTACGCGGTGGTGCCGGACGGGGACGGCGGTACGGCCGACGGAAGGCCCGCGGCGGCCCGGCCCGGCGGGCAGGACGGCGAGACGGCCGAGGGGTCGGACGCGGCCGCGCAGGGCGGCAGACGCGACCCGGCCCCGTCGCCCTCCGCGAGCACCGCGGCCCAGCCCTCCCCCTCGCCCCCGCCCGCCAAGGCCGACCCCTCGCCGACCGTCCCGGCCGCCGGCCCGGGCACGTTCAAGGCCTCCGCGGCCGCCGGTTCGGCCCAGGGCAAGGGGAACGTGCGCCAATGGCGGCTGGAGGTCGAGGAGGGCAGCGGGGTCGACCCGGACGAGGCCGCCCGCTCCGTCGAGGCGATCCTCGGGGACCCGCGCGGCTGGATCAAGAACCCGGCCTACGCCTTCCAGCTCGCCGGCCCGGGCCAGCCGGTGGACTTCACCGTGAAGATCGCGACTCCCAAGACCACCGACCGGCTGTGCGAGGTGGTCACCCCCGAGCTGATCGGCGAGACCAACTGCCGGGCCGGGCACACCGTCGTGGTGAACCTCAAACGCTGGCAGGAGGGATCACCGCAGTTCAGCGGCTCGGTGGAGGAGTACCGGGCGCTGATCGTCAACCACGAGGTCGGGCACGAGCTCGGCCGCGCGCACGAGGGCTGCCCGGGCCCCGGACAGCCCGCGCCCGCGATGATGCAGCAGATCAAGGGACTGAACGGCTGCAAGTCCAATGCCTGGCCGTACGACACGAACGGAACCTACCTGTCCGGTCCACCCGTCCTATAGGGCGAGAGCCGGCCCCGGACGGGCCGGCCGGGGGCGAGGAGTGGGTACCGTGCGCGTCGTCAGCTTCAGCGTCCCCGCGTGGTTTCCCGCGTACGACGCTCCGCCCGCGCAGGCCCCGCCGCCGGCCCAGCTGACCGACCAGGAGTCCGCGGTGTTCCTGTGCCTGGCCACCGGAGCCTCCAACGCGGAGCTCGCCGCCGAGCTGCAACTGTCCGTCAGCACCGTCAAGTTCCACGTGGGCAACATACGGACGAAGCTGGGCGGGATCAGCCGCCTCCAGGCCTGCCTGCTCGCCGCGCTCGCCCGGCAGGACCCGCGGCTCAGCGACGGCGGTGCAGCAGCCGTCCACCGATGACCGTGGCCACGCAGGTGGTCGCGCCGCGCGCCGGCAGCTCCTGCGGACCGGCGACCGCGAAGACCGCGAAGCGGGCCGGGGCGCCCTGCGCCAGGACCCCGTGGAAGGCCTCCTCGGCCGTGTCCCGGCCCGCGAAGGGGTCGAGGGAGGGCGCTCCCTCGTAGGGGGCGGGCGGCAGGATCGTGAGCCCCGAGCGGGCCACCGCCGTGCGCACCGCCGGGATCGCGAAGCGGCCCGCGACCGCCACCACCCCGCGCGCCAGCAGCTTCTGGGTGCCGCGCCGGGCGCTGTTGCCCCACCGCGCCTCGGTCAGTTTCAGCGCGTCGAGCGCGTCCCGCCCGCCGATCGGCTCGGAGCCGAGCTCGGCGGTCTCGTACGGGTCGTCCGGGTAGTACGTCCGCTCCAGGAGCGTGTCCGCCCCGCGCACCAGCAGCCCCGGGGTGAGCACCCCGGGCCAGCGCCGGGTCCGTGCGTGCGGGTAGGCCGCGGCGAGGTCCTCGTACGGTCCGACGCTCGCGATCCGGTCGCCCTCGACCAGGACCGCGCCGCCGGACAGCGGCGCGGATCCCGGCCCGGGGACGAGGAGTTCGGCGGTGTGGAGCGTCAGCATCAGTTCGTGGAGATGAGCTTCAGCTCGGGGTGGGCGGTGCCGCCCTCGATGGCGGTGGAGGAGATGTGCGAGACGACGCGGTCGTCGGCCGGGTCGTTCGCCGGGTCGTCGTGCACCAGGAGGTGCTCGTACGTCGTGGCGCGCTGCGCCGGGGTGCGGCCCGCCTTGCGGATCAGGTCGATGATCTCCTGGCGGTTGGAGCGGTGCTTGGCGCCGGCCGAGGAGACGACGTTCTCCTCGAGCATGATCGAGCCGAGGTCGTCCGCGCCGTAGTGCAGCGAGAGCTGGCCCGCCTCCTTGCCGACGGTGAGCCAGGAGCCCTGGATGTGGGCGATGTTGTCGAGGAACAGGCGGGCGATCGCGATCATCCGCAGGTACTCGAAGATCGTCGCCTGGGTGCGGCCCTTGAGGTGGTTGTTCTCGGGCTGGTAGGTGTACGGGATGAAGGCGCGGAAGCCGCCCGTGCGGTCCTGCGTGTCCCGGATCATCGCGATGTGCTCGATGCGCTCGGCGTTGGTCTCGCCGGTGCCCATCAGCATGGTGGAGGTGGACTCCACGCCCAGCTTGTGGGCGATCTCCATGATCTCCAGCCAGCGCTCGCCGGACTCCTTGAGCGGGGCGATCGCCTTGCGCGGGCGCTCCGGCAGCAGTTCGGCGCCGGCGCCCGCGAACGAGTCGAGTCCGGCCGCGTGGATGCGGCGGATGGCCTCCTCGGCCGAGACGCCCGAGATGCGGGCCATGTGCTCGACCTCGGACGCGCCGAGGGAGTGGATGACCAGCTGCGGGAACGCCTTCTTGATCGCCGAGAAGTGCTCCTCGTAGTACTCCACGCCGTAGTCCGGGTGGTGGCCGCCCTGGAACATGATCTGGGTGCCGCCGAGCTCCACGGTCTCCGCGCAGCGGCGCAGGATGTCGTCGAGGTCGCGCGACCAGCCCTTCTTCGTGTCCTTGGGGGCCGCGTAGAAGGCGCAGAACTTGCACGCCGTGACGCACACGTTCGTGTAGTTGATGTTCCGCTCGATGATGTACGTGGCGATGTGCTCGGTGCCCTCGTAGCGGCGGCGGCGCACCGCGTCGGCGGCCTGGCCGAGCGCGTGCAGCGGCGCGTACCGGTAGAGGTCGAGCGCCTCTTCCTTGGTGATCCGGCCCCCTGCGGCGGCGCGGTCGAGGACAGACTGGAGAGCGGCCTGGTCGGTCACCGGTGCGTCACCTTTCGGCGGTGTGTCAAGGTCCGGACCGATCCAGCCTACGCCAGGGCCTCCGGCTCCCCGTCACGGGCTTCGGGTGAGGTCTCCCTCCGGGTTTCCGGCGGGGACGTCGCCCGACTTGTAGTGCAGGGTGCCGTTGTCGTTGAGGGTGAACCGCTCGTCGGCGGAGCCGTTGGAGCAGATGCCGGGAGCCGGGTTGGGGCCGCCGGCGGTGTCCAGGACGAGCGAGCGGTCGGTGGCGGAGGCGAGCTTCCAGTCGCCGCTGCAGTCGGTGCCGAGGATGGCCAGGACCGACTTGTCGCGGCCGACGACCTCGCCGACCTTGCCGGCCTTGATGGTGATCTCGAACTCGCTGGCGACGCCCATGCGGGCGGTGGTGACGGTGCCCTTCCAGGTGCCGACGAGTTCCCGGGGCACGTCCTGGCGGGTCCCCTTGGGGGCCTGCGTCCCGGTGGACGGGGTGGCTTCCGCGGCCGGGGGCGTGGCCTGCGGCGAAGCCGGCGCCGAGGTCCGCGGGCCGTCGCCCGCCGCCGTGTCCCGGGTCTTGTCGCTCTGGCCGGGCAGCAGGCCCATCCCGTACAGCCCGCCGGACAGGCCGGCCAGCACGGCCGCCGCGGCGAGCACGAGCGTGCAGCTGAAGCGGCGTCCGGCCGCGCGGACGGTGACCTGCCGTCCGTCGGGGGCGGTCCGGGGTCCGGGCACGGCGCCGCCGCCGGTGTCGGCGGGCGATCCGTACGGGCCGTACGGGCCTGCGGCCGGGGTGGCCGCGGCGCCCGGCGCCGAGGACCCGGAGCCGCTGCCCGCCGTCTCGGTCGGGCTGCCGTACACACCGTCGGCCGCGCCGAAGGAGCCGTACGGGCCCGCCTGGCCCCGGCCGCCGTACGAGGGGTCCGGCGTGCCGAAGCCGGCGCCGGCCGGGGCCCCGTAGGAGCCGGCGGTGAAGGGGACCGGGCCCGACGGGGCGTCCGGGACCACCGCGCCGGCCCCGGAGGGGTCCGCGTCCAGGTCGAGCAGGGCGACGGCGGCCCGGCTGGCCTCCTCGACCAGGGGCGCGGGCAGCCAGCCCGGGGTGAGCAGGGCCCCGTCCAGGGCCTGCGCGATCTCCTGCGGGGTGGGCCGGTCGGCGGCCGTCTTGGCCAGGCAGGCCTCGATCAGCTCGCGCAGCGGCCCGGCCGGGACCGCGCCGAGCTCGGGCGGCTCGTGGACGACCTTGTAGAGGAGGGTCGCCGAGTTGTCCCCGGTGAAGGGCGGCCGGCCGGTCGCCGCGAAGGCCAGCACCGCGCCCAGCGAGAACACGTCGGAGGCGCCGGTGACGCCCTTGCCGAGGATCTGCTCGGGCGACATGTAGCCCGGCGAGCCGACGGACACCCCGGTGGAGGTGAGCGAGGCGGTCCCGTCCGTGGCCCGGGCGATCCCGAAGTCGATCAGCCGCGGCCCGTCGAGCGTCAGCATCACGTTGGACGGCTTCACGTCCCGGTGTACGAGGCCCAGCCCGTGCACGGCCACCAGGGCGCGGGCCAGCCCGGCGCCGATGGCGCGCACCGAGGTCTCGGGCAGGGGGCCGTGCGCGGCCAGCGCCCGGTCCAGGGAGGGGCCGGCCACGTAGCCGGTGGCCACCCAGGGCACCGGGGCGTCGGGATCGGCGTCGAGCACGGGCGCGGTCCACTCGCCGCCCACCCGCCGGGCGGCCTCGACCTCGCGGCGGAACCGGGCCCGGAACTCCTCGTCGGCGGCGAAGTGCGGGTGCACGATCTTGACGGCCACGGTCCGGCCGCCCGCGCTGCGCCCCAGGTAGACCCGGCCCATGCCGCCCGCGCCGAGCCGGCCCAGCAGCCGGTACGCGCCGATGGTCCGCGGCTCACCGGCTTCCAGCGGCTGCATCGTGTCCCCCCATCCCCCGTGTGCCGGGGCCCTCGTGTCGCCCGGCCAGGCAGCACATTAGGGGGTGCGGGCCCGGGGCGGGTCGGCTTTCCATTCCCGGCGGGTGACGGGAATGGAAAGGGGAACCGAATTCACCGGAAACGGCATATCCGTCATTCCCGGACCTCAAACCCGATCAGTGTTCGGCGACGGCCGCCGTCAGGAGCTCCATGGTCACTTCCGCGGGATACCCCGTCGTCGGTCCGGTACGCCGTGCGAATTCCCTTACGCCGGCGATCTGTTCCGGGCCGAAGCGGAAGTCGAGCGTGGTGAAGTACCGCTCCAGCAGCTCCGCGTCGAAGGCCTCCCAGCGGGCCGCCTGCTCGGCGACCTTGGCGACCTCCTCCAGGGAGACGTCGCGGGAGGCGAGGAAGGCCTCGTGGACCTTCCGCACGACGACGGGCTCGCGGGCGAGGTAGTCCTTGCGGGCGGCCCAGACGGCGAAGACGAACGGCAGCCCGGTCCACTCCTTCCACATCTGCCCCAGGTCGTACACGGTGAGGCCGAGCCGGGGGGCGTCGTGCAGCGAGGCGCGCAGCGCGGCGTCGCCGATCAGCACGGCCGCGTCGGCCTCCTGCATCATCACCCCCAGGTCGGGCGGGCAGGTGTAGTAGTCGGGCCGGACCCCGTACTGCTCGGAAAGCAGCAGCTGGGCGAGGCGTACGGAGGTGCGGGAGGTCGAGCCGAGGGCGACGCGGGCTCCGTCGAGCCGCTCCAGCGGGACCTGCGAAACGATCACGCAGGACATCACGGGACCGTCGCAGCCGACCGCGAGGTCGGGGAAGGCGACGAGCTGGTCGGCGTTGCGGAGGAACTCCACGAGGGTGATCGGGGCGATGTCGAGCTCGCCCGCCACGAGGCGCTCGCTGAGCTTTTCGGGGGTGTCCTTGGTCAGCTCCAGGTCCAGCAGCGTGCCGGTTCTGGCCAGGCCCCAGTAGAGGGGAAGGCAGTTCAGGAACTGGATGTGGCCGACGCGGGGCCGGCTGCGATAGACGTCCACATCGCGAGACTAGCCCCCGGGGTCACGTCAGCCTCGCCGCGGGTCTCAAACGTCCGGGTGACGTGATCTTTCCCTCTGGTCTCCGCCGCAGGGTGCGTGCTAGGCTCGACGCAAGTTGCAGTTTGGTTTCCCTTGCAGTACGAGGCCTGCGGAGAATGTGACCCGCAGGCTTTTGTAGTTTTCAGACTTCTTAGCAGGTTCTGGAGCAGGGCGACCCTTTGGCCCATAGGAGGGCTCATGGCTACCGGAACCGTGAAGTGGTTCAACGCTGAAAAGGGCTTCGGCTTCATCGCCCAGGACGGCGGCGGCCCGGATGTCTTCGTCCACTACTCCGCGATCAACGCCTCTGGCTTCCGCTCCCTCGAGGAGAACCAGACGGTGAACTTCGACGTCACGCAGGGTCCGAAGGGCCCGCAGGCGGAGAACGTCACCCCGGCCTAATCGCCTGGGCCAACCTTAATCGCGGTTGGAAAAGCAGTACCCAAGGAGCCCCGTCCCCTTCTGCGTGTGCAGAGCGGCGGGGCTCCTGCCTTTTCCCTCCCGGGGTGGGTGGCGGTTGTGTGTCCTCGGCTCGCGCGCGAAGCCGTGGCTGCGCCAGTGGAGCCCCGGGTTGCCGCCGGCCCTGGCGGGGTGGGTGGCGGTTGTGTGTCCTCGGCTCGCGCGCGAAGCCGTGGCTGCGCCAGTGGAGCCCCGGGTTGCCGCCGGCCCTGGCGGGGTGTGGGGCGGGGTCCCTCCGGAGTGTCTCCTCGGCTCGCGCACCAAGCCGGGGCTGCGAAGCGCCGGACCAGGGTTGCGCGCTCGTCCTGCGGGGACCCTCCTGCGCGCCCCCACCCCACACCCAGGCTCCGCAAACGACTGCCGCGCCCGCCGGGGTTCGGGAGGCGAGGGGTGTGGGGCCGTGCAGGGGTGTCCCCGCAGGACGAGCGCGCAACCGCGGCTGAGACCTTCGTAGCCACGGCTTCGTGCGCGAGCCGAGGAGACACCCCGGAGGGGCCCCGCGGCCCTCGGCGCCCGAGCCCCGGCACCCACCAGCCCCGCCGGCGATTGAGGCGCGGGGGCCCGGGGGCTACGGCTTCGGGGCCGGGGTCGGGGTCGGGGCCGTGATCTTGAGGTCCAGGAGGAGGGTTACCTTCTGGGGGGTGGTCAGGCGGAGGGTGTACGTGCCCGGGGCCAGCTCCGCGTCCGTGAACAGCTCCGGCAGGACGATCTTGCCGTCGGCGCCCGACTTGAGCAGCGGGAGCCTGAAGATCTTCTCGCCGGCCTCGTCCTTGAAGTACGGGCCCTTCCCGGCCGCCGGGTCCACCGGGACCCACGCTCCGTCCGCGTCCTTCACCACCAGCTCGGCGAAGACCTCGGTGCCCTCCACCGCCTTGCCCGCGGCCGTGGCGAGGACGGTGATGTCCTTGATGCCCGTACCTGCGACGGCCTCCAGCGGCTTCGCCCCGTCCGGGCGGGCCAGCAGGTCGGCGACCGGCTTCGGCTTCGCCGCGACCGTGCCGGCGAAGGTGGTCTGGAGCCGGCCCGTGGTGTCGGTGGCCGAGACCCGCAGGGTGAACGTGCCGCCCTGGGGGCCCGCCGTGAGACCGGGCGCGGCCGCGATGCCCTCGGCGTCGGCCACGACCACCAGCGAGTCGGTCGGGGCCTTCGGGAAGGCGGTGCCGCCGGTGGTGTCGGCCTCGACCGCGAAGACGACCTGCTGTCCGGCGGCGGGCTTGCCGTCGCTGAGGACCACCTTGACCCGCGGGACCTCGGCGAACGCCGCCCCCGCCTCGGCCGTGAGCCCGGCACTGCCGACGACCGACAGCCCGGTCAGGTGCGGGGCCTGCGGCTTCGGCTTCTCGGGCGTCGGCGTCGGAGTCGGGGTGGGAGTCGGGGTCGGGGTCGGGGTCGGCGTGGGGGTCGGCGTCGGCGTCGGGGTGGTCTTGCCCGGGTTCGGCGTCGGCAGGGTGCTGCCCGGCGTCTCGATCGGGAAGTTTCCGGCCGGCGGGTTCGGGACCTCGCCCACGCCGCCGTTCTGGTACTCCCGCATGAAGCCGAGCACGGTGTTCACGTACTCGCGGGAGTTGTTGTAGCTGAGGACCGCCGAGTCGAGCTTGGCCGCCACCGAGAGGTCGCGGTCGCCCGCGCACAGGTAGAGGCCCGCGCCCAGCGCCGCGTCGTAGATGTTGTTCGGGTCGCGCTTGGCGTCGCCGTTGCCGTCCGCGCCCCACGTGGCCCAGGTCGACGGGATGAACTGCATCGGGCCGATGGCCCGGTCGTACTCGGTGTCCGCGTCCCACTCGCCCTTGTCGGTGTCGCGGATCTCCGCGAAGCCGTTGCCGTCGAGGCGGGGACCGCGGATCGGCTTCTCGGTGTAGCCGTCGGCCTTGAGCCCGTAGCCCGAGGCGTGCACGGACTCGACCCGGCCGATGCCGGCGAGCAGCTGCCAGGGCAGGTTGCAGCCGGGGAGCGCCGCGGACACGGCCACTTCGGCCCGCCGGTAGGCGTCGAGGGCGGTCGCGGGTATGCCGCTGGCCCCCTCGGGCACGGTCCCGCCGGCGGCCGGCTGCGGGTTGGCGACGATGTCGGGCAGGTCGAGACGGGCGTCACCGCGGTCGGTGGCCTGCGGACTGTCGGGAGTCGGCTCGGACTCCCCCGCGTCGGCGGTCGACGGGTTGGTCACGACCGCGGCGGTGGTCAGGCTGGCCGCGAGTGCGGCGGTGCACAGGACCTTGCGCGAGGTGTTGACGAGGTGACGGTGAAGCGGCTTCACAGTGCGGCGATCCCCCCAGGAGCCGTCATGGGTGTACGGCCGGTCGGGCCGTGAATATCCACTGTCTATCAGGTATTCGCAGGAGACTCGCCGTCGCCCCGGTAGATGTGACGGACCATTCGTCTCGCCTTCACCGCGGTCTCATGACGGATCGCACGCAGGACCTAAGTCCGTGCCCGTATTGGACATATGACCCCTGATTTGGCCCACTTCCGCTCCTTATCCTGACGTTTATGGCCACCAGCACCAAGAAGGACCAGCGCCGCGAAGCCCGCGAGCGGCTCCACGCGGAACGTCAGGCGCAGGCGCGCCGCGCGAAGCTGCGGGGCCGGCTGCTCGTCGGCGGCTCCCTAACCGCCGTGCTCGCCCTCGCGGTCGGCATCGGCGTCTTCGCGTCGAAGTCCTCCGGTGCGGGCGGCGACAGCGAGGCGGCGGGCAAGCCGTTCGTGCAGCCCGCGAACACCACCGGCAAGGACGGGATCGTGATCCCGTACGGCAAGCCGGACGCGCAGCACGTCCTGACCGTCTGGCTCGACCCCCGCTGCCCCTTCTGCGCCGGAGTCGAGACGGGCCTGGGCGCCACCATCAAGGAGCAGGCCGACGCGGGCGCCTTCCGGGTCGAATACCGCATGGCCTCCTTCCTGGACAAGAGCCTCGGCGGCGGCAAGGGCTCCAAGCGGGCCGTCAACGCCCTGGGCGCGGCGGTGAACGAGAGCCCCGAGAAGTTCATGGAGTACCTCCAGGTCCTCTTCAAGAACCACCCGGAGAAGGAGACGGACGACAAGTTCGGCTCCACCGCCACTCTGCTGGAGCTCGCGGACCAGGTGCCGGGCCTGCGGACGCCCGCGTTCAACCAGGCCGTCAAGGAGCTCACCTACATGCCGTGGGTGGAGAAGGTCGGCCAGGCCTTCTACGACGAGAACATCGACGGCACCCCGACGGTGCGCATCGACGGCAACAAGATCATCTTGAACTCGGGCAAGGGCATCGAGTCGATCACCCCGGACGCCTTCAAGCAGCTGGTCGCGGACAACCAGAAGAAGTGACCCGGGGGCCGCGGCCACCCGTCCGAGCTCCGTTAGGGCATTCAGCCGTCACAGCGAGCGACATCGATCTGACCATATGTAATTTCACAGTGCCGGAATCCCACGCGAGATAGGTAAGCGATGAGGCACGTGAGTCACACCCGACCCCGGGGCTGGCGGCGGCTCGCCGTCCTGGCCATGGCCCCGCTCCTGGCCCTGTCGGCCACCGCCGCGACCGCGCAGGGGGTGTGGGTCACGGCCCCGCCGCTGCCGACCGCCCGCACCGGCGTGACCGGGGCCGCCGCGGACTGCCCGGACGGGCTCCGCGGCACCTGTGTGTACGCAGTCGGCGGAGGCGGCGGCGACATCCTGACGGCGTACAGCCCCTCCGTGGGCACCTGGGTCACGCTGCCCCCGGTGAAGACCCCCCGGGTCGGTCAGACGACCACGACGGCTCCCTGCCCGGAGGGGGTGCGGGGCGACTGCGTGTACACCCTCGGAGGGCTGTTCGCCCTCGCGCTGCTGAACACCGTCGAGGCGTACAGCGTGGAGACGAACGCCTGGCTGACCGTCCGCTCCCTGACGAGCCCGCGCTCGAACGCAGCGTCGGCCACGGCCCCGTGCCCCCACGACCTCGGGCTGCGCGGCACGTGCGTGTACATCTTCGGCGGCAACGACGAAAACGGTCCCGTAACCACCGTGGAGGCGTACAGCCCGGCCACCAACACCTGGGCCACGCTCGCCCCGCTCCAGACCGCCCGCTTCAACCACGCGGGCACGGCCGCCCCCTGCCCCGGCGGCCTGGGCCTCAAGGGCACGTGCGTGTACGCCATCGGCGGCGCGACCACCGGCACCCCGGAGCTCGCTTCGGTCGAGGTCTACAGCCCGATCCTCAACGCGTGGCAGTACATCCCCGACATGCCGACCGCTCGCACCGAAGCGTCCGCAGCCACCGCCCCCTGCCCCGACGGGATGTCCGACGGCTGCGTCTACGTCCTGGGCGGACTCAACGGCACCACGGGCCTGACCACGGCCGAGGCCTACACCCCGGTCAGCAACGCCTGGGTGACCCTGCCGTCGATGCCCACGGTGCACCGGCAGTTCGGTGCGGCCGCGGCGCCGTGCCCGAAGAACACGAAGCAGGACTGCGTGTACGCGTTCGGCGGCCTCGACGCCGCCGGTGTCCCCACGGCGACGACCGAGGCCTTCACGATCGAACGCGCGAAGGGCGGGTCCAAGCCCGAGCCGAAGCCGACGGCCAAGCCGACGGCGCAGCCGACGGCCAAGCCGTCCGAGCCGTCCGCCCATCCGCACCCGAAGCCGTCGACCCACCCGAAGCCGTCCGCCCACCCGAAGCCCTCGACTCAGCCCAGGCCCCCGGTCGACGACCCCTTCGAGGACACCCCCCTCGCCACCTCGCCGAGGACGGGCGCCGACCCCACCTCCTGAGGCACCCGTGACGCCCCGTTCGGGCCGGCGCCTCCCCGGCGCCGGCCCGACGGCGCGTCCCCGACCTCCGCCCACACCGTCTTGCCCGGACCCCGCGCCGCCACACCCCACTCCCGGGCCACGGCGGCCACCACCAGCAGCCCGCGCCCGTCCTCCGCCGACCACGGATCGACGGGCGCGGGCGCGTCCGGCGGCCCCGCCTCGCTCCGGGTGTCGCTGACCATCACCCGCACGTTTCCGCCTCCGTACTCGAGCCGCAGCTCGAAGTCCCGCCCGGGCAGCCGCCCGTGCAGCACGGCGTTCGCGGCGAGCTCCCCGACGACGAGCCCGACGTCGTCGGACAGCGCGCACCCATAGGGGATCCCCCAGATGTCCAACTGCGCCTGCGCGAGCCGCCGGGCGAGGCGGGCGCCTCGCCGCGTGGAGCTGAACCGCTGTGCCATGTCACTCTTTTCAGTCGTCACCTCACCGAGCGTGGCGACCGCGCTCTACGCTTTCCAGTAGTCGCGGCGTGACGCAGATTCGCTGTAGGGACGCCGACGTCTGTGTGTACGGCTTGTACGGACGAAGGCGGTTCAGCCGATGAACGACTTGTCAGACCGCGAGGAACGACCAGAACGCCCGGTGGAGGCGGACGGCACGGCCCACCTGTTCCGGGCCCTGGGCAAACAGATCAAGGCACTACGGGAGGCGGCCGGCCTCCATCAGAAGGAACTGGCCTCGCGACTCAACGTCAGCGAGGACCTGATCGGCGCCATTGAGCGGGGCGTACGGACCCCGCAGCCGGACCTGCTGGAACGGGCCGACAAGGTGCTCGGGGCCCGAGGGGTCCTTCGGGCGGCGATCCCGGAGGTCAAGGAGGCCCTGAAGAAGGCGCGCACCCGGCACCCGGACTGGTTCCGGAGCTACGCGGAGGCCGAGGCCGCCGCCCAAGCAGTCCATGCGTACGCGCATCAGGGCGTACCAGGACTCCTACAGACGGAACGTCACGCACGGGAGGTCTTCACCCAGCGCCGCCCTTTGCGGACGAGGCGACGATCGAGAAGCGGGTCCAGGACCGACTGTCCCGCCAGCAGATCTTTGAGCGCTGGCCCTCTCCTACCTTCAGCTTCATCCTCGACCAGAGCCTCCTGGAACGGCAGGTCGGTGGCCCAGACGTCCATCGTGAGCAGCTCCAACGCTTTCTGCACATTGGGGGGTTGCGTACGGTGGAGCTCCAGGTGATGCCGTACAGCCGCGGCGCACACACCGCCATGGGAGGCTCGTTCACCCTGCTCCACCCCAAGGGCCGCCAGCAGATCGCCTACCACGAGGCCTACGGCCGCCCCCATCTGATCACCGACCCCGATCAGGTACGGATCATGGCCGAACGCTGTGGGATCATCCGGGCACAGGCACTCGCGCCCCACGAGTCCCTCGCCTTGATCGAGAAAACGCTGGGAGACGTCAGATGAAGACCACCGGCCTAGCCTGGTTCAAGAGCAGTTACAGCGACGGCGAGGGCGGCGAGTGCGTCGAGGTCGCGCTCGCCTGGCACAAGTCGAGCCACAGCAGCGGCGAAGGCGGGCAGTGCGTAGAGGTCGCCGCCTGCCCCCACACCGTCCACGTCCGGGACTCCAAGGTCACCGCCGGTCCCGAGCTGGCCGTGGCCCCCGCGAGCTGGGCCGCTTTCCTCGGCGGGGTCACCGCGGTCCGCTGATCCGGTCCGCCGCGCGCGGGGCCGCGTACCCGGCCATCATGGTGGGGTGAGGCGGACTCGTACGGTACTGCTCTGCATCGCCGGGCTGGTGGCGGCCACGCTCCCCGCAGGGGCAGGGGCAGGGGCAGGGGCAGCGGCGGCCGCCGCGCCGCAGGCTTGCGTCCGCACGCCGGGGCCCGCGCAGGGGCAGGCCGGCGAGGTGCTCGGCGTCGCGGAGCGGGCCAAGCGGGAGCTGGGTCTGAACTCCTTGATCCTCCGGGTCTCCGAGGACGGCAAGGAGCTCGTCACGGCCGCGCTCGGCGAGTCCGTGACGGGCGTCCCCGCCGACCCGGCGATGCACTTCCGGTCGGGCTCCGTGGCGATCGCGTACATGACGACCGTGCTGCTCCAGCTCGCCGACGAGGGCAGGGCGAGCCTCGACGACCCGCTCTCCCGCTGGCTGCCGGACGCCCCGCACGCCGAGGAGATCACCCTGCGCCAGCTCGGCAGCTCGACTTCGGGTCTGCACGACTACGTGACGGACCCGAAGTTCCTCGCCGAGCTCGAGGCGGCGCCCTTCCGGCACTGGACGCCCGCGGAGGTCATCGGCATCGCCGCGGCCCATCCGCTCTGGTACGAGCCGGGCACCAACTTCAGCTACTCGCACGCCAACTTCCAGCTGCTGGGCGCCGCGCTGGAGAAGATCAGCGGTGTCTCGCTGGAGCGGCTGCTCGAAGAGCGGGTGATGGAGCCGCTGGGGCTGGGGCAGACCGCCAACGGCGCCACGCCGGAGATACCCGTTCCCGCGCTGCACTCCTTCACCTCGGAACGCGGCATCTACGAGGAGTCCAGCTACTGGAACCCGTCCTGGACCACCGCCCCGGGCGCGGTCCTCACCACCGACATCTGCGACCTGGAACGCTCCGCCCGCGCCATCGGCACCGGCGAGCTGCTGTCCGCGGAGGCGTTCAGGACCCAGCTGAACCCGGGCACGGTGGGGCTGGGCACCCCGACGGGCGGGTGCCCGGCCACCGTGTGCCTGAAGAACACGGAGGCCGCGCACTTCGGCTTCGGGGTGATCGTCGTCAACGGCTGGATCGAGCAGAATCCGTCGTTCTCCGGCTACGCGGCGATCCAGGCCTACCTCCCGGCGGAGAAGCTGGCCATCGCGGTCAGCGCGACCAAGGGGCCCAAGACCCCCGAGGGCAATCAGGCCGAGGTCGTGGCGGAGCGCATCGCCGCGCTCCTCGCCCCGGACCACCCCCTGAAGGCGAAGCGGCCCTCCTGAGCCCCTGAAGGCCGTCCCGGGAGGCCGGTCAGGCGCCCGGGCCCGCCCAGAGGCCGTCCTCGGTCAGCCCCAGCAGGCCGATGGCGTTGCCGCGGACGATGCGGTCGACGACGTCCGGTGCGAGGTGGCCCATCTGGGCCTCGCCGACCTCGCGGGACTTGGGCCAGGTGGAGTCGGAGTGCGGGTAGTCCGTCTCGTAGAGGACGTTGGCCGCGCCGATCGAGTCCAGGTTCTTCAGGCCGAAGGCGTCGTCGAAGAAGCAGCCGAAGACGTGCTCGGCGAAGAGCTCGGACGGCGGGCGGTGGACCTTGTCGGCGACGCCGCCCCAGCCGCGGTTCTCCTCCCAGACCACGTTCGCGCGCTCCAGGATGTACGGGATCCAGCCGATCTGGCCCTCCGCGTACATGATCCTCAGGTTGGGGAAGCGCTCGAACTTGCCGCTCATCAGCCAGTCGACCATCGAGAAGCAGCAGTTGGCGAAGGTGATGGTGGAGCCGACCGCCGGCGGGGCGTCCGCGGAGGTGGACGGCATGCGGCTCGACGAGCCGATGTGCATGGCGATGACCGTGCCGGTCTCGTCGCAGGCCCGGAGGAAGGGGTCCCAGTAGTCCGTGTGGATGGACGGGAGGCCCAGGTGCGGGGGTATCTCCGAGAAGGCGACCGCGCGGACGCCGCGTGCGGCGTTGCGGCGGACCTCGGCGGCCGCGAGGTCGGCGTCCCACAGTGGGATGAGGGTGAGCGGGATGAGCCGGCCGCGGGCGTCGGGGCCGCACCACTCCTCCACCATCCAGTCGTTGTACGCCCGTACGCCGAGCAGCCCCAGCTCGCGGTCGGAGGCCTCGGTGAAGGTCTGGCCGCAGAAACGGGGGAAGGTCGGGAAGCAGAGGGCGGACTGGACGTGGTTGACGTCCATGTCCGCGAGGCGTTCGGGAACCGAGAAGGACCCCGGGCGCATCTGCTCGTAGGTGATGACTTCCAGTTTGATCTCGTCGCGGTCGTACCCGACGGCCGTGTCGAGACGGGTGAGCGGCCGGTGCAGGTCCTCGTACACCCACCAGTCGCCGATCGGGCCGTCGTCGCCCTTGGCCCCCATCACGGGGGCGAACTTGCCGCCCAGGAAGGTCATTTCCTTCAAGGGGGCGCGGACGACGCGGGGGCCGGTGTCCTTGTACTTGGACGGGAGGCGGTCCCGCCAGACATGGGGGGGCTCCACCGTGTGGTCGTCCACCGAGATGATCTTCGGGAAGGTCTCCATACCCGATACGGTAGCGCCGATCTGACGAACCGTCAGCTAGTTGCGCGCCGATCGGGCCTCCATCAGGACCGGATCAGGACCGGATCAGGAACGACTCGGTCCGGGACGGGCTGACGTGTACGCGCAAGACAGGGCAGACTGACCCTTACAACGACGGAAGGCAGGGGGACGACAGATGGACGGCGAACCGGCCATCCCGCAGCCGCGGAAGCACCCCGAGTCCCTTGCGGCCACCACCGCACCCCAACCCATCGCCGGCCACGGCCCCGGCTCCGGCCCCAACTCCGGCTCCGGCTCCGGCCGCGACTCCGGCTCCGGCTCCGGCTCCGGCCGCGACTCCGGCTCCGGCTCCGGCTCCGGCTCCGGCCACGGCCACGGCCACGGCCGCAACTCCGGCCCCGCGCCCGTGAACGGCACCGCGGCCCAGGCCGGCGCGGCCGGCGCGGTCGCCGCGGTCGGCGCGGTCGCCGCGGTCGGCGGCGAGTCCCGGTTCGCCGTGCTCGGGCCCATCCGGGCCTGGCGCGGCGGCGACGTACTGCCCTCCGGCACGCCCCAGCAGCGCGCCCTGCTCGCCACGCTGCTGCTGCGCGACGGGCGGACCGCCACCGCGCCCGAGCTGATCGACGCCATCTGGGGCGAGGACCCGCCGCAGCAGGCCCTCGCCACCATCCGGACCTACGCCTCCCGGCTGCGCAAGGTCCTCGACCCCGGCCTGCTCGTCTCCGACGCCGGCGGATACGCCATCCGGCTGCGCTCCACCGCCACCCTCGACCTCGGCGTCGCCCGCAGCCTGGCCGCCGACGCCGAGACCGCCCGCGAAGCCGGCGACCGGGCCCTGGCCCGTACGCTGCTGGCCCGCGCCCTGGACCTGTGGGACGGCGAACCCCTCGCCGGGGTCCCCGGCCCCGCCGCCGAGACCGAGCGCACCCGGCTCGCCGAATGGCGCCTCCAGCTGGTGGAGACCCGCCTCGACCTCGACCTGGAGGTCGGCCACCACGCCGAGGCCGTCTCCGAGCTGACCGCCCTCACCGCGGCCCACCCGCTGCGCGAACGCCTGCGCGAGCTGCTCATGCTCGCCCTCTACCGCAGCGGCCGTCAGGCCGAGGCCCTCGCCGTCTACGCCGACACCCGCCGGCTCCTCGCCGGCGAACTCGGCGTCGACCCGCGCCCCGAACTCGCCGCCCTCCAGCAGCGCATCCTGAACGCCGACGCCGACCTCGCCCGCGCCGAGGACCCGGCCCCGGCCGCCGCGACCGTTCACGTAAGGCCCGCCCAATTGCCCGCGACCGTCCCCGACTTCACGGGCCGCACCAGCTTCGTCGACGAGCTCGGCAGCATCCTCTCCGGCGGCGCCGAGGGCCAGGTCATGGCCGTGTCCGCGCTCGCAGGGATCGGCGGCGTCGGCAAGACCACCCTCGCCGTGCACGTCGCGCACGCCGCCCGCCGGCACTTCCCGGACGGGCAGCTGTACGTGGACCTCCAGGGCACCGAGCCGCGCCCCGCCGAACCCGAGGCCGTCCTCGGCTCCTTCCTGCGGGCGCTGGGCACCCCCGACACCCTCATCCCCGACTCCCCCGCCGACCGGGCCGCGCTCTACCGCTCCACCCTCGACGGCCGCCGCGTCCTGGTCCTGCTCGACAACGCCCGCGACGCCGCCCAGGTCCGGCCGCTGCTGCCGGGCACCGCGGGCTGCGCCGCCCTGGTCACCAGCCGGGTCCGCATGGCGGGCCTCGCCGGGGCCCATCTCGTCGACCTCGACGTGATGAGCCCCGAGGAGGCCCTCCAGCTCTTCACCCGGATCGTCGGCGAGGAGCGGGTGCGCGCCGAACGCCAGGCCGCCCTCGACGTGGTCGGCGCCTGCGGCTTCCTGCCGCTCGCCATCCGCATCGCCGCCTCCCGGCTCGCGGCCCGCCGCACCTGGACCGTCTCCGTCCTCGCCGCCAAGCTGGCCGACGAGCGCCGGCGACTCGACGAGCTCCAGGCGGGCGACCTCGCCGTCAAGGCCACCTTCGAGCTGGGCTACGGCCAGCTCGAGCCGGCCCAGCAGCGCGCGTTCCGCCTCCTCGGCCTCGCCGACGGCCCCGACATCTCCCTGTCGGCGGCGGCCGCCGTGCTGGACCTGCCCGAGCACGACACCGAGGACCTCCTCGAAGCCTTAGTGGACTGCTCGCTCCTCGAATCGGCCGCCCCCGGCCGCTACCGCTTCCACGACCTCGTACGCCTCTACGCGCGCGCCTGCGCCGAACGCGACGAGCAGCCGCCGAGCAGTCGCGAAGCCGCCCTGGACCGGCTCCTGGACTTCTACCTGGCCACCGCGTCCGGGGTCTACGCCCTGGAACGCCCCGGCGACCGGCTCCCGGCCCACCTGTCCGACACCCACTACCCCGGGCTCGTCTTCGGCGAGCCGCGCGCCGCCCTGGACTGGCTCTACGCCGAGGCCGACCCGCTGCTGGCGTGCGTACGGCAGGCGTCCGTACGGGGCGGCGAGACGCTCGTCCTGCGGCGGGCCGTGGACCTGCTGTGGGCGGCGAAGGACCTCGCCGAGTCGGGGGCCAACTCCAAGCAGTACGAGTCGGCCGCCGTGGCGCTGCGCGACGCCGCCCAGGCCGCCAAGGACCCGTACGCGGAGGGCCGGGCGCGGACCACGCTCACCAATGTGCACCTGGTCGCGGGCCGGTTCGCCGAGGCGGACGACGAGGCCCGGCAGGCCACGGCGCTGGCCCGCGAGGCCGGCGACCCGCTGCCCAGCTGCTGGGCGCCCAACGACCGCGGGATCATCGCCCTCTACCAGGGCCGGCACGCGGACGGCGAGCGCTACCTGCTGGAGGCCATCGAGGGCTTCCGGGCCGACGCCAACAACGTGGGCGAGGCGAGCGCCCTGTGCAACCTCTCCCGCATCCACGTGGAGCTGGGCCGCCTCACCAGCGCCATAGACCTCGCCCAGCAGGGCATCGCCATCTACGACCGGATGGGCCTGACCCTGCGGCTGGCCAACGGCCGCTACGCGCTGGGCATCGCGCTCACCCAGGCGGGGCGGCTCGGCGAGGCCCTGACCCAGCTCACGGAGGCGCTGTCGCTGTTCCACGTCAACCGCCAGCCGCTGTGGGAGGGCGTGACCCACTACCGGCTCGCCGAGGCCCATCTGGCGGCGCGCCGGCCGACCTTGGCCGCCTCGCACGCCGAACAGGCGATCGCGCTGCGCGGGATCGGCGGCGAGTGGCGGCGGGCGACGGTGCTGACGGTGCTGGGCAAGGCGCTGCGGCGGCTGGGCCAGACGGACCGGGCGCGGGCGTGCTGGCGGGACGCGGAGGCGGTGTTCGCACAGCTGGGTTCGGCCGAACTGGCCGAGGTGCGGGCGCTGCTGGCGTCCGAGATCGCGGCATGACGGCGGTGACCTGCAGTGACGTCCGATGAACGAGGCGTTCATCGTTCGTTTATCGCCTCGCGCCACTATTAGTGCATCGACCCGGCGCGTCGGGGGGCAACCGGGTCGGTTGGAGGACCACCCGTTCGGCGGTCCGCGGGGGAATCGCCGAGCGGGCCCTACCCATCCATCAGGAGATTCGATGACGACGAACGAGAACATCCTGCCGAACGACGGCGACATCAAGCCGCTCGACAACCACGCCTCGGGCGTCGAAATCGAGACTCTCGACAACCACGCTTCGGGGATCGAGGTCAAGCCCCTCGACAACCACGCGTCGGGCGAGGAGCTCCAGACGATGGACAACCACGCGTCCGGTCCGCGCCCGTAGCAAGCAAGCACGCACGGCCGCACGCAGCACCACGAACGTACGGGGGAAACGTACGGGGGGACGTACGGGGGGACGTACGGGGGAGCACGGGGGAGCACGGGGGGACGGCGGTCGCGGTGGCCCGGAGGGGGAGCCACCGCGACCGCCGTCGCATGCCCGCGTCCGGATGCGGTCACGGCACTACCCTGGGGGCGTGTTCACCAGCCACGGGCCGAGCGTCCGCGAACTCGCCGTGCAGGGCCTCTCCTCGGTCGAGCGGGGCTACGACCTGCTCGCGCCGAAGTTCGACCACACGCCCTTCCGCACCCCGGACCGGATGCTCGACGCCGTCGAGGAGACCCTGGCCCAGCGGGAGGGCTCCTTCGGTGCCGGGCTGGACGTCTGCTGCGGCACGGGGGCCGGGACGGGCATGCTGCGGCGGCTGTGCCGGGACCGCGTGACGGGGGTGGACCTGAGCGCGGGCATGCTGGCCGGGGCCCGGCGGGCGCATCCGGACCCGCGCGTGGACTTCGTACGGGCCGACGCGCGGGCCCTGCCGCCCGCACTCGCGGACTCCTACGACCTGGCCGTCAGCTTCGGAGCCTTCGGCCACTTCCTGCCGTCGGAACGCCCCGCCCTCTTCGCCGGGGTGCACGCGGCGCTGCGCGGGGGCGGCCTCTTCGCCTTCCCGATCGGCGCGCCGATCCCGCCGAGCCACCCGCTGTGGTGGGCGGTGGCGGGCTTCGACGCGGTGATGCGGGTGCGCAACGCGGTGTGGCGCCCGCCCTTCGTCATGTACTACCGGACCTTCCCCCTGAGCGGCGTCCGCGCCGACCTCCGGGCGGCCGGCTTCACGGTGGAGACGGTCCCGCTGGCCCACTTCGGCCGGCAGCCGTCGGGCGCCCCGAACTGGCGGCTGGTCCTGGCCCGGCGATGACTCATGCCGCCGAGTGACGTCCGTCCGGCATTTCATCCGACGGCCGGCGATCGTGCGGAGTGAAGACGAAAGCCGACCTGTCACCATCGAGGTCGATCGTCAGGGAGGCGTCGAGAGCCTTGGCAAGGCGGGTGAGCAGCGGCAGCGTCGGCACGGAATCACCGCCCTCGATGTTGGAGATCTGCGGCTGGGTCATTCCGGCATGGCGCGCCAGGTCGGCCTGGGACAGCCCCAGCGAAGTGCGCCGGTCGTAGACCGCCTGCCCCAGCGCGAAGGCGTATCCGGCTTCGACGTAGGCGGGGGATTCCTCGACTGCCTCGCCCAGCAGTTTCCTGGTCCGGCGCGTCTTCCAGTCGGCGTGGTTCACAGGTTCTCCCCTCTCCTGTCGTAGTTGTGCTCAGCCGGGCCGTGGCCCGCCTCGCAAGCCTTCTGCGCCTGCTGGGCCCGCTCGACTTCGGCGTCCTCGCGCTGCCGGGTCTTGCGAAACACCGTGAGCAGCACGATGCGCCTTCCGGGAGCAAGCCAGTACGTGATGCGGACGGCATTGCCGTCCATGGTGAACCGCAGCTCCCGAACCTTGCCGCCAAGGTGACGGGAGTACGGCTCTCCCAACGTCGTGGGCTGGGCCGCGAGCATGTCAGCAGCGCGTTCGGCTTTGTCGTAGTGCGCGTCCGTCAGGAGCTCCAGCCACTGCTGGACCTCTGGTTCGATTTCAATCCACCACGGATCACCCACCCGCCAAGTATACAGAAATCCATATAGGGCCGACGGCTAGCGGGCCCGCAGTTCGCGTTTGAGGATCTTGCCGCTCGCGTTGCGGGGGAGTTCCGTCACGAACTCCACGGCGCGCGGGACCTTGTAGTTGGCCATCTCGCGGCGGGACCAGGCGATCAGGTCGTCGGCGGTGAGGGTGGAGCCGGGGCGGCGGACCGCGTACGCCTTGCCGACCTCGCCGAGCCGCGGGTCCGGGACGCCGACCACCGCGACGTCGGCGACGTCCGGGTGCAGGCCGAGGAGCTGCTCGATCTCGGCGGGGTAGGCGTTGAAGCCGCCGACGATGAACATGTCCTTGATCCGGTCGGTGATGCGCAGGTTGCCGTCCTCGTCCGTGAACCCGACGTCGCCGGTGAGCAGCCAGCCCTCCGGGGTGATGGCCTTGGCCGTCTCGTGGGGGTCCTCGAAGTACCCCCGCATGACGTGGTGGCCGCGCACCGCGATCTCGCCGACCTGGCCGGCGGGCAGGGCCCGCCCCTCCGCGTCCCGGATCATCACCTCGGTGTCCGGGATGGCCCGGCCCGAGGTCTCGGCGATGGTCCGGGCCGGGTCGCCGCGGCGGCACATGGTGACGATGCCGCTGGACTCGGAGAGGCCGTAGGCGGTGAGGACCGTGCCGATGTGCAGTTCGCCGCGGAGCCGCTCGACCAGCTGGAGCGGGACGACGGCCGCGCCGGTGACGACCAGGCGCAGGGCGGACAGGTCGTGGTGGGCGCGCTGGGGGTGGTCGAGGAGGGACTGGTAGAGGGTGGGCGGGCCGGGGAGCACGGAGATCCGCTCGGCGGCGATGTTGGCGAGGACGGTGTCCACGTTGAAGACGGGCTGCGGGACCATCGTGGCCCCGCGCATCAGGCAGGCGATGATGCCGGCCTTGTAGCCGAAGGTGTGGAAGAAGGGGTTCACGATCAGGTAGCGGTCGCCCTCGCGCAGTCCGGCGAGCTCGCTCCACACGGCGTAGCAGCGCAGGGACTGGGCGTGGGTGATGACGGCGCCCTTGGGGCTGCCGGTGGTGCCGGAGGTGTAGATGATGTCGGAGGGGGCGTCCGCGGGGATGGCCTCGGCGCGCTCGCGGACGGCGCCGGCCGGTACGGAGTCCCCGCCCGCCAGGAAGTCCTTCCAGGTGCGGAACGATTCGGGGGCGTCCTCGGCGAGCACGACGACCTGCTCCAGGTGCGGCAGCCCGGGCAGCGGGCCCGTGCCGGGGCCGTCGGCCGCCGCGCGGCGCAGGGAGGCGACGTACGAGGTGCCGAGGAAGGTGCCGGTGACGAAGAGCAGCCGGGCGCGGCTGCGCCGCAGGACGTACGCGGCCTCGTTGCCCTTGAAGCGGGTGTTGAGGGGGACGAGCACCGCGCCCGCGGAGACGGCGCCGAGCGCGGAGACGATCCACTCCAGGGTGTTGGGGGCCCAGACGGCGACCCGGTCGCCCGGTTCGACCCCGGCGGCGATACAGGCGGCCGCGGCCCGTTCGACGCGCTCGCCGAGCTGGGCGTAGTCGACGCGGACCCGGCCGTCGACGACGGCCTCCCGGTCGGCGTACCGCACGGCGGAGTCGCGCACGAGGCCGGCGATGCTCCCCCACCGCAGGTCCCCGCGCGGGTCGGTGTCCGCCTCCCGCGCCTCCCCCGCCGCCCGCGCCGCCCGCTCCTGGCCGTCCGCCGATCCGCTCGCGCCCACGCCCTCGTACACGCCCTCGTACATCGCACGCCCCTCCCTGCGATCCCAGTAGCTGACTATCCGTCAGATTAGCTGTAGCCTTCGCGGCTGTCAGTACTGATACACCTCCGGAGGTGGCGATGGCGGCAACGCTCAAGGACGCGACGGCGATAGTCGGCATCGGTCAGACCGCATTTGCCAGACAACTGCCCCAGTCCGAGAAGGAATTGGCATGCCGGGCCATTCTGGCAGCCCTGTCCGACGCGGGCATAGATCCCGCCGAGGTGGACGCCTTCGCCTCGTACACCATGGAGGAGACCGACGAGGTCGAGGTCGCCAAGGCCATCGGCGCCGGCGACGTCACCTTCTTCTCCAAGGTCGGCTACGGCGGCGGCGGTTCCTGCGCCACCGTCGGCCACCTGGCCTCCGCCGTGGCCACCGGCCAGGCCACCGTCGGGGTCGCCTGGCGCTCGCGCAAACGCGGCTCCGGCCCCCGGCCCTGGAAGAACACCGCGGTCCAGCTGCCCACCCCCGGCCAGTGGACCCGCCCCTTCGGGCTGCTGCGCCCGGCCGACGAGATCGGCATGCTGGCCCGCCGCTACATGCACGAGTACGGCGCCACCCGCGACCACCTCTTCAACGTCGCGATGGCCTGCCGCAACCGGGCCAACGAGAACCCGGCCGCGATGATGTACGAGCGCCCGCTGACCCGCGAGATGTACATGACCTCCCGCATGATCAGCGACCCGCTCTGCCTCTTCGACAACTGCCTGGAGACCGACGGCGCGCTGGCCTGCGTGATCGTCTCCGCCGAACGGGCCCGGGACTGCCGCCAGAAGCCCGTCTACGTGCACTCCGTCGCCCAGGGCCTGCCCGCCCAGCACCACGGCATGGTCAACTACTGGAACGACGACCCGCTGTCCGGACCGGCCTGGACGGCCGCCCGGCACCTGTGGAAGCAGGCCGACTTCGGGCCCGAGGACGTGGACGTCGCCCAGATCTACGACGCCTTCACCCCGCTGATCCCGCTCTCGCTGGAGGGCTACGGCTTCTGCGGACGCGGCGAGGGCGCCGCCTTCACCGAGGGCGGGGCCCTGGAGATGGGCGGCCGGCTCCCGATCAACACCGGGGGCGGCGGGCTCAGCGAGGCCTACGTGCACGGCTTCAACCTGATCAACGAGGGCGTCAAGCAGCTGCGCGGCATCTCCACCGCCCAGGTGCCGGACGCCGCGACCTGCCTGGTGACGGCGGGCGAGGGCGTCCCGACGTCCGCGATCCTGCTGCGCGCCTGAGCTCCGAGGAGGGCCACGCCATGACCACCACCGAGGAATCGCTCCTGCTCCCCGTCCCCGACGCGGACGGCGCCCCCTTCTGGGAGTACGCCGCCCGCGGCGAACTGCGCGTCCAGGCCTGCACGGCCTGCGGCAGACTCCGCTTCCCGCCGCGCCCCTGCTGCCCGCACTGCCAGTCCTTCGACTCCGAGTGGCGCCTGACGAGCGGCCGCGGCCGCATCTGGTCCTACGTCCAGCCGCATCCGCCGCTGCTGCCCGCCTACGCCGAGCAGGCCCCGTACAACGTGATCCTCGTGGAGCTCGCCGACGCCCCGCACATCCGGCTGGCCGGAAACCTGGTGACCTCCGCCGACGCCCCGCTGAACTCGATGGACCCGGCCCGGCTGCGGATCGGCGCTCGGGTACAGGTGGTGTTCACCGAGACGGGCGGCATGGCGGTGCCGCGCTGGATCCTGGAGAAGTCGTGACGCTGCGGGTGGAGCGGGACAAGGCGGCCGGGGTCGCGGTCGTCACCCTGGACCGGGAGCGCCGGCACAACGCCGTCGACCTGGAGACGGCCGCGGCGCTGGCCGAGGTGTGGCGGCAGTTCCGCTTCGAGGACGAGGTGCGGGCCGTCGTCCTGACGGGCGCCGGGACGGCCGCCTTCTGCACGGGCATCGACCGGGCGGCGCGGGTGCCGCAGCCGGGGTCCCCGTACTCGGTCGACGATCCGCTGGTCTCCATCGGCCCGAAGGCGAACGACCTGTGGAAGCCGGTGATCGCCGCGGTCAACGGCATGGCCTGCGGCGGGGCGTTCTACCTGCTGGGCGAGGCGGAGTTCATCATCTCCTCGACCACGGCCGCCTACTTCGACCCGCACACCTCCTACGGCATGGTCAGCGCCTACGAGGCCGTGTACATGGCACAGCGGATGCCCTTCGGGGAGGCCGCCCGGATGTCCCTGATGGGCACGGCGGAACGGCTCTCCGCACAACGGGCGTACGAGATCGGCCTGGTCTCCGAGCTGGCCGAGCCCGACGGGCTGCTCCCGGCGGCCCTGCGCGCGGCCGGGACCCTGGCCGGCTTCCCGACGGAGGCCGTGCAGGGCACCGTACGGGCCCTGTGGTCGGCGAAGCAGGCCGCCCTCCAGCAGGCCCTGGCGCAGGCCCCGGCGCTGATCGCCCTGGGGAACCTGCCGGCGCAGCGGCAGGCGGACCTGTTCTCGGCCCGGCCGCCGGGGACGGAGTTCAGGCTGCGCTGACGCGCCCCGTCAGCGGGGCTTGCGGGACTTGCTCGACTTGGGCGCGGGCGTGCTCTTGGAGCTGCCGGAGGTCGGACCGGACGTCGGTCCGGAGGTCGTGCCGGACGTCGGTCCGGTGGTGGCCTTCGGTGTCGCGCTCGCGGTGGAGCCGCTGGTGGCGGGCTTGCCGAGGCGGCAGTTTTTGACCTCGGCGGCGCGCGAGGGGTCGTCGAGGGCGACATCGACCGTACGGGTCTCGCGCGCCCCCAGGTCCACCCGGACGACCGTGGACTCGACGCGGGCTCCGGCCGCGCCCTCCCGGTGGAGGTCGACCTCGAAGGTCGCCCTGCGGTCGAGTCGCGAGGTGAACCGGAGGGTGGTGACCGGCGTGGCGGAACCGGTGCAGGTGACCACCACGACGGTGGCCGGGTCGCCGGTCGCGCTCGCGGACGGCGCGGCCGACGCGGACGCCGTACTGCCGCTCGAGCCGCTGCTCTTCTTCTTGCTCTTGGAGCTGGAGCAGCCGCCGCCGCTGCTGCTGCTCTTGCTCTTGCCCGAGCTCTTCCCGCCGCTGCTGCCGCCGCTGCCGCCGCTGGACGAGAAGCCCGTCAGCGCGAACACCACCGTCACCAGCACCGCGGTCAACCTGATGTGACGCCCAGCCACCATGGCCCGCACCCTCCCCCTTGGACAGACGGCCGGTCACGCTACCAGGCGGCCCGCAAACGGCGGCGGCCCCGGCCCCCGGGAGGGGGCGGGGCCGACCGGCCGTACAGGCGGGTGGGAATCAGGCGGCGTCGACGACGCCCGAGGCCGCGATCTCGACCTTGCCCTTGGGGGCGCCGGACTGGGAGCCCAGGGCCTCGATCTGGTCGACGAGCTCCTGGCCCGAGACGACCTCGCCGAAGACGACGTGCTTGCCGTCGAGCCACGGGGTCAGGACGGTGGTGATGAAGAACTGCGAGCCGTTGGTGTTGCGGCCGGCGTTCGCCATCGACAGGAGGTACTTGCGGTCGTGCTTCAGCTGGAAGTTCTCGTCCTCGAACTTCTCGCCGTAGATGCTCTTGCCGCCGGTGCCGTTGTGGTTGGTGAAGTCACCGCCCTGGAGCATGAACTGGGGGATGACGCGGTGGAAGCCCGAGCCCGCGTAGCCGTAGCCGTTCTGGCCGGTGGCCAGCTCGCGGAAGTTGCGCGCCGTCTTCGGGACGACCTCGTCGAAGAGGCTGAAGACGATGCGGCCCGCGGGGGAGCCGTTGATGGTGATGTCGAAGTAGACGTTGTCGCTCATGGGGTCCATCCTGTCACTCCCGGTGCGTTCCGCTACCGGGAGGGGGGCCGAGTCACTCAGCCGCTCGTACGGGTACCGGTGCCCTTCGCCGCGTCCAGGGCGTACACGCAGCGGTCCTTGCTGCACGCGTAGACCACGCCCGCCTCCGCCACCGGGGCGCCCGTGATCTCGCCGCCCGTGGCCAGCTTCCAGCGCAGCTGGCCGCCCGCGGCGTCCAGCGTGTACAGGCAGTGGTCGGCCGAACCGAAGTGCACGCGGCCGTCCGCGACCGCCGGCAGGCCGGTGATCTCGCCGCCCGCCGCGAACCGCCACTTCGGGGTGCCGGTGACCGCGTCGAGCGTGTACAGCGCGCTGCCCGCGCCCAGGTGGACGTTGCCGTGCGCGACGACCACCGGGTCCGGGGAGGTGCGCGACTCGGTCGCGATGCGCCAGCGGTCCTGGCCGGTGGCCGCGTCCAGGGCGTAGACGGTGCCCAGGTAGTCGGCGAGGTAGACCCCGCCGCCGGTGACCGCGGCGCCCGGCGCGAAGGCCGGGGGCGCCAGGAAGACCGCGGGGGCCTCGAAGTGCCAGCGGACCCGGCCCGAGGCCCGGTCCACGGACAGCACACGGGTGCCGGCGGCGACGTAGACGTTGCCGTCCGGGGCCGGGGTGACCCGTACGGGGACGTTCCCGCAGGAGCCCGCGTCACCGACCGGGTAGGACCAGGACTCGCGGCCGCTGCGGGCGTCGAGCGCGCGCAGCCGGGCGTCCTGCCACACGTACACCGTGCCGTCGTGGAGGACGGGGGCCGCCTCCGGGGTCTCGAAGTCGGTCTGCGCGCCGGTCAGCTCCCACAGCTTCTGGCCGCTGGACGCCTCCCAGCCCTGTACGCCGCCGCCGCGGGTGGCGGTGACCACCGTGCCGCGCTCGGCGCGCAGCGCGTACACCCAGGCGTCGGCGGACGTCCGCCACCGCTCGGAGCCGTCGGAGGCGTCGAGGGCGAAGAGGGACGGGCCGTCAGAGGCGTGGATGCGTCCGTCGGCGACGGCCATGGACCAGGCGACGTCGCGGGTCTTGAACTGGCGGCGGCCGCTCGCCACGTCCAGGGCGTGCACCTCGAAGGAGGTGACGTAGAGCAGGTCGCCGGCGACGGTGGGGGTGCCCCAGACGTCGTTGGACATGCGGAAGCGCCACGGGCGCCAGCGGCCGCTGTCCGGGGCCGGGCCGGGGGCCGGTACGGCGGCCACCGCGGCCGGAGCGGCCGCCGAGCCGCCGGGCGGGCGGATCCAGCCGGTCGCCGAGTCGGCGGCGGCGTGCGCCGCGGGCGCCGAGGCCGTCGCGCGCGGCCCGGGCCCGATCGGCACCGGCGAGCCGGCCAGCAGGACGGGCTCGCCCGAGGGCGCCGGGGACATCGGCGGGTGGTGCGGGCGCTGCGGGACGGCATGCCCGGTGCGCGGGTCCACCCACGCCTCGGAGCCGCGCTGGCGGCGGTGCGTGGCGGGGCCCGAGATCGGGCCGCGGGGGGCCGGTGCGGAGCCGGCTCCGCCGTCCCGGCCGGGGCCGGGGACCGGCACGGCGGCGGGCGTGCGGTTGCCCGCGCGGCGGGCCTCGATCATCGCGACGGCCCGCGCGGGCAGCCATGCCGAGGCCGTGCCGCTGTCGTCGCCGCCGTCGAAGAGGTGCGGGGCGAGCTGCGCCTGGAGGTCGGCCGGGGTCGGCCGCAGGGTGGCGTCCATCTGCATGCAGGACTCGATGAGCGGCCGCAGCTCGGCGGGCAGGCCCTCCAGGTTGGGGCCCTCGCGCAGCAGCATGAAGACCGTCTCCACCGGGTTGGCCCCGTGGTACGGCGGGTGTCCGGTCGCGGCGAAGACGAGGGTGGAGCCGAGCGAGAAGACGTCGCTGGCGCCCTTGACGCTGCGCGAGTCCTTCGCCTGCTCCGGCGACATGTAGGCGGGGGTGCCGACGGCGACGTTCGTCATGGTCAGGCGGGTGTTGGAGACCCCGCTCGCGATGCCGAAGTCGATCACGCGCGGCCCGTCCTCGACGACGAGGACGTTGGACGGCTTCAGGTCGCGGTGGACCAGGCCGGCGCCGTGGATGGACTGGAGGGCCTCGGCGATGCCGGCCGCGAGCCACCGTACGGCCTGGGCGGGCATCGGCCCGCACTCGTTGACGATCTCCTCGAGGGAGGGCGCCGGCACGTAGGCGGTGGCCAGCCACGGCACGGCGGCGCGCGGGTCGGCGTCGACCACGGCCGCGGTGTAGAAGCCGGACACGGCGCGGGCCGCCTCCACCTCGCGGGTGAAACGGACCCGGAACAGCTGGTCCTCGGCGAGCTCCGTGCGCACCGTCTTGATCGCGACCCGCCGTCCGGACGCGGACCGCGCGAGATAGACCAGCCCCATGCCGCCGGCGCCGAGCCGTCCCAGCACCTCGAAGGGGCCGATCCGTCTCGGGTCGTGCTGCGTCAGCTGCTCCACCACTCGCCTCCACACCTCCCCGTACGGGCCCTCGCCGGGCCCGCTCCACCAGCACGCGCCGACTGCGGGGCCCCTGCCCCGTGCAGCGTCTCACCCCGGGCGCGGCCCGGGTCGTGCAACCCCGATTCTGTCAGGCCCGCGTCCGGTCCGGCCCCGGCACGGCGGAGGGCCGCGGCAGGGTCTTGGATCGCGGAACCGCGGAGCCCCGGACCGCCGGGGTCCGGATCCCGGGCCTCACGCGTCAGGCTTGGTCCTCGGTTCCGACAGCAGCCCGAAGACCGCCCCCTGATTGTCGGCGACGACCGCGATCCTCCCGTACGGGGTGTCGAAGGGATCGGCGGTGACCCGGCCGCCGAGCCGCTGCACCATGGCGACGGACTGGTCGCAGTCGGGTACGGCGAAGTAGGCGAGGAAGTGCGCCGGCATGATCTCCGGGAAGGCGTCGGTGATCAGGCTGCGGCCCATGACGGCGGTGCCGGTGCCGGGCGCGGCGCCGGGCGGGGACCAGACGCGGTACTCGACGCCCGCGTCGTCCTGGTCCTCCGGGACGTAGCCGAAGACCTTGGCGTAGAAGGCGTCCACGGCGTCGCGGGCCCGGGTGTAGACCTCGCTCCAGCAGTACGTGTAGGGCTCCATCTGGGCCTCGAAGCCGTGGTGGGTGCCGGGCTGCCAGAGGCCGAAGACGGCGCCGCCGGGGTCGGCGGCCATCGCGGCGGTCCCGTACGGGCCGACGGGCTGCGGGTCCATCACCATCTGGCCGCCGGCGGCGCGGATGCGCTGGGCGCAGGCGTAGGCGTCGGTGGTGTAGAGGTAGATCCCCCATACGGTGGGCATCCGGCCGTCGGGCTTGGGGGCGAGGGCGGCGACGTTGCGGCCGCGGCTGTAGGCCTGGGTGTAGTGGCCGTACGCGGCGCCCGCGCTGTCCCCGAAGGTCCACCCGAAGAGCTCGCCGTAGAAGCGCTTGCCCGCCTCGACGTCCGGAAGTGAGGCGTCCACCCAGCAGGGTGCGCCTTCCGCGAATGCGGCCATGAGCCCGGTTCCTTCCGTTGTGCGGGGGTTTGTGCCGTTTCACCGCTCCCACGCATCCCACCTCTCCCAGCCATGGTCCGCCCGAAAACTTGTCCACAGCCTGTTGATAAGACTATTCGGGGGAAACGCTGAGGAAGCGGGCGACCCGCCCATAAGGGGGCGCGCGGCCGGATTCCGCCGCCGAAGCCCTGCGGAGACCGGCTCCAGCCCAGGCCAGGTACCCCGTAACCCCATTTGCAGGCGGCCGAATAGCGCGCCGATCACCCCTCGGTAAGCTGACGGCATGACAGGACAAGTACGCACCGTCGACGGGCGTGTCGCCGGCCGGCGCGGCCAGGCGACGCGGCAGAAGCTGCTCGACTGCCTCAGCGAGATGCTCAGCTCCTCGCCGTACCGCGACGTCAAGGTGATCGACGTCGCGCGCAAGGCCGGTACCTCCCCCGCGACCTTCTACCAGTACTTCCCGGACGTCGAGGGCGCCGTCCTGGAGATCGCCGAGGAAATGGCCACCGAGGGCGCGCAGTTGACGCAGCTCGTCGAGGGCCGCACCTGGGTCGGCAAGTCCGGCTGGACCGCTGCCGAGGAACTCGTCGAAGGGTTCCTGGACTTCTGGCGGCGCAACGACGCGATCCTGCGGGTCGTCGACCTCGGCGCGGCCGAGGGCGACAAGCGGTTCTACAAGATCCGCATGAAGATCCTGAACTCGGTCACCAACTCCCTCACGGAGTCGATGAAGGAGCTCCAGGCCAAGGGCAAGGTCGACAAGGACGTCAGCCCCGCGGCGATGGCCGGTTCGCTGGTCGCGATGCTGGCCGCGGTCGCCTCGCACCAGAAGGGGTTCCAGACCTGGGGCGTCAAGCAGGCCGAGCTGAAGCCGAATCTGGCGCTGCTCGTCCACCTCGGCATCACGGGCAAGAAGCCGACGAAGTGACGGCGGGCCCTGGAGAGGGTCCGCCGCCCCGGCAACGGTCCGGGATCCGGCGCCGCTTCGGCCGCCGCTTCCGGTTCCGCGCCCGTACGCCTGCGATCAGCGACGTTCCAGGCGGAACAGCCGGATCTCGCGCTCGATGCGCGCCTGGTACGCCGCGTACGGCGGCCAGAACCCCAGCACCGCCTGCCACGCCGCCGCACGTTCCTCACCGGCCAGCAGCCGGGCCCGTACGGCGATGTCCTGGCCCTTCCAACTCACGGACGCGTCAGGGTGCTTGAGCAGGTTCCCGGTCCATGCCGGGTGCCCGGGCCGGCCGAAGTTCGAGCCGATCAGCAGCCAGCTCACCCCGCCCTCCTCCGGCATGCAGGCGAGCGGGGTGGTGCGCGGCTCGCCGGTCTTGGCGCCCTTGGCGGTGAGGATCACGCCCGGCAGCATCTGGGCGCTGAGCATGACCTTGCCGCGGGTCAGCTTGTGCACCGCCTTGTCCATCGCGGGGATGAAGTGCGGTGCGATCTTGGCGAAGAGCATGGTCGAGGAGACCTTCTGCATCAGCTTGACGCCGGGTGCCACGCGAGCCATCAGACGGCCACCTTCTCTGGTGTGGCGGACGGGGTGAACAGGCCCGCGCGGTCCGCGGCGTACGCCCGCAGCCGGTGGACCGGGCCGAACAGCAGCTCGTCGGCCGCCGCCCGCTTGAAGTAGAGGTGCGCGTCGTGCTCCCAGGTGAAGCCGATGCCGCCGTGCAGCTGGATCGCCTCGCCGGCGGTCATCCGCAGGGCCTCCAGGCCCTGGGCGAGGGCCAGGGCGCCCTGTCTCGGGTCCCAGGCGGCGTAGTAGGCCGCCGAGCGGGCCGCCTCCACCTGCACGTACAGGTCGGCTAGGCGGTGTTTGACCGCCTGGAAGGAGCCGATCGCCCGGCCGAACTGCTCGCGCTGGCGTACGTACTCCACGGTGCGGGCCAGGGCCTGGCCCGCCGCGCCGACCGCTTCGGCCGCGAGCACGGCGGCGGCGGTGCGGCCGGTGGCGGCGAGGGCCTCGAGGACGTCGGCGTCCTCCCCGCCGAGCAACTCGGCCGGTACGTCGCGCAGTTGGATCCGGGCCTGGGGGCGGGTCTCGTCCAGGGCGGTCTGCCGCGACCGGACGAGGCCGGGCGCGTCCTCCCGTACGAGGAAGAGGAGCGTGCGGCTGCGGGCGAAGCCGCCGGTGTGCGCGGCGACCAGCAGCAGCGAGGCGCTGTGCCCGTCGAGCACCTGGGCGGCCTCCCCGTACAGCCGCCAGCCGCCCTCCGCGGCGGCCGCGCGGGCCTGGACCCCGCCCGCGCGGCCGCCGCCGGACCACGGGCCGGCGGCGTTGTCGCCGGTCAGCGCGAGGGCGGTGGCCAGGGCCGGGCCGGGAACGGCGAGGGCCGCGGTGAGCCCGCCGGCGGCCAGCGGCGGGAGCAGGGCGTCACGCTGGGCGGCGGTGCCGAGGGCGGTGATCAGCGGCACGCAGAGCGCGGCCGTGGCGAGCAGCGGCGAGGGCAGCAGCGCCCGCCCGGTCTCCTCGCAGGCCAGCGCGAGGTCGGCGGGGGCGCAGCCGACGCCCCCGTACTCCTCGGCGACGGCGAGGCCGGACAGCCCCAGCCGCTCGGCGAGCTGCTGCCACAGCTCGCGGTCGTGTCCGGCGGCGGTACGGACGGCGGCCTTGACCTCGTCGGGGCCGCAGCGTTTGCCCAGGATCTCGCGCAGGGTACGGCGAATCTCGTCCTGCTCCGCGGTGAAGGCGGCATCCATCGTCTGGCTCCTCCTGGGGGCACCTCCCAGCGTTGGCTGGGGGAGTATCTGACGGGGCGTCATGTTAGGGCGGGAGGGCGCAGATGCCCAGGGGGCGGACGCACGGGGGCTAGAAACTGACACACCGTCAGCTGTACGGTCGTGCCATGCCTGGACTCACACCCGGACCCGTCCCCGCACACCCCCGCCGGAGGGTCGCGGTGGTCGGCGTCGCGCTCTCCGACTGCGGCCGGGTCGACGGCCCCACCCCGTACGCGCTGCACGCGCAGGCCGCCCGCCGCGCGCTCGCCGACTCCGGCCTCGACCGCTCCGTCATCGACGGCTTCGCCTCGGCCGGCCTCGGCACGCTCGCGCCGGTCGAGGTGGCCGAGTACCTGGGCCTGCGCCCCACCTGGGTCGACTCCACCTCGGTGGGCGGCTCGACCTGGGAGGTCATGGCGGCCCACGCGGCGGACGCGATCGCGGCCGGGCACGCCAACGCCGTGCTGCTGGTCTACGGATCCACGGCCCGCGCCGACATCAAGGCGCGGCGGCGCACCTCGAACCTCTCCTTCGGGGCGCGGGGGCCGCTGCAGTTCGAGGTCCCGTACGGCCACACGCTGATCTCCAAGTACGCGATGGCCGCCCGCCGCCACATGCACGAGTACGGCACGACGCTGGAGCAGCTCGCCTCGGTGGCCGTGCAGGCCCGGGCGAACGCGGCCACGAACCCGGACGCGATGTTCCGCGACCCCCTCACGATCGACGAGGTCCTGGCCTCCGACATGATCGCGGACCCCTTCACGAAGCTGCACTGCTGCATCCGCTCGGACGGCGGCTGCGCGGTGCTGCTCGCGGCGGAGGACTACGTACCGGACACGGCCAAGGCCCCGGTATGGGTCCTGGGCTCCGGCACGTCCGTCTCCCACACCACGATGTCGGAGTGGGAGGACTTCACGGTCTCCCCGGCGGCCGTCTCGGGCCGCATCGCCTTCGAACGGGCGGGCCTGACCCCGGCGGACGTGGACCTCGCCGAGATCTACGACGCCTTCACGTATATGACCCTGGTGACCCTGGAAGACCTCGGCTTCTGCGCGAAGGGCGAGGGCGGCGCGTTCGTCGAGAAGGGGCGGCTGCTGCGCGACGGCGAACTCCCGGTCAACACGGACGGCGGCGGCCTCTCGGCCTGCCACCCGGGCATGCGCGGCCTCTTCCTCCTGGTCGAGGCGGTCCGCCAGCTGCGCGGCGAGGCCGGCGCGGGCCAGGTCGCCAAACCCGGCGGCCACCTGCCCCGGGTCGCCCTGGCCTCGGGCACGGGCGGCTGGTTCTGCTCGTCGGGCACGGTCATCCTCGGCCGCGACTGACGCGACTGACGCGACCGACGCGACTGACGCGACTGACGCGACTGACGCGACTGAGCGGCCGCCGGCGGCGGGCCCTTGGTGTTCCATGGGCGGCATGAGCCGTGAGATCAGCAGTGACGAGTTCCACGAGGCCCTGCACTCCCTGCGCGTGTGGGACGTCCCGCTTCCCGTCTTCGAGCCCGGGCAGGCACCGGAGGAGCCCGTCGGGCTGTTCCGGGAGTGGTTCGTGGGGGCCGTCGGGGCGGGGCAGGCAGAGCCGCACACCATGAGCCTGGCGACCGTCGACGCCGAGGGGCGGCCCGATGTGCGGACGCTGATGCTGCACGACGCCGACGAGCGCGGCTGGCACTTCGCCTCGCACGCCACCAGCACCAAGGGGGTGCAGCTGGCCGGGCAGCCGGCGGCCGCGCTCGGCTTCTACTGGCCCGCCGTGGGACGCCAGGTGCGCGTGCGGGGCCGGGTCGGCGCGTGCGGGCCGCGGGAGAGCCGGGCCGACCTGGCGGTCCGCTCGCGCGGGGCGCTCGCCGCCGCGCTCACGGGCCGCCAGAGCGAGGTGCTCGGCTCGCGGGAGGAGCTCGTACGGGCGTCGGCGGCGGCCTGGGAGCGGGCCGGGGCCGAGCCGGACGCACCGGCGCCGACCTGGACGCGGTATGTACTGGAGGCGGACGAGGTCGAGTTCTTCCAGGGCGACGCGGAGCGCAGGCACGTACGCCTGCGCTACCGCCGCGACCCGGCGACCGGGGGCTGGGCCCGCGAACTGCTCTGGCCCTGAGCAGCGACGCCGCATCCGGCCCCAGCCCCGCGCCCGGGACGGCCGGTGCGTCGGAGCCCGGGCCGGGAGGGCCGGGGGTCCCCGCAGCGGCCGGGGGCCCCGGCCGGGGCCGGTGCCAGGGCCGGGGCCGCCGGGGCCGGGGCCGGGGCCGGGGCCGCCGGGGCCGGTGCCAGAGCCAGGGCCCGTGCCGCGGCCAGGGCCGGGGCCGCCGGGGCCGGTGCCAGAGCCAGGGCCCGTGCCGCGGCCAGGGGCGGGGCCGCCGGGGCCGGTGCCAGAGCCAGGGCCCGTGCCGCGGCCAGGGGCGGGGCCGCCGGGGCCGGGGCCGGGGCCGCCGGGGCCGGCCGGTCGCGGGCTACGGCCCGGTCGGTTCGAAGACCGGGATCGCGAGGCCTTCCACGGCCTCGCGGAAGGCGACCTTCAGGGGCATGCCGACGCGGAGGTCCGCGGGGGCGCAGGCGACGACCTCGGTCATCATCCGCGGACCCTCGGCCAGGTCGACCACCGCCGCCGTGTACGGGACGCGCGTCCCGAACGGCGGGAGGTCGTTGCGGTGGATCACCGACCAGGTGTAGAGCGTGGCGCGGCCGCTCGCCGCCTCCCACGCCACCCGGTCCTCGCCCGCCCAGCAGAACGGGCAGAACTCCCGCGGGTAGTGGTGCGCCCGCCCGCACTCCGCGCAGCGGCGCAGCAGGAGCCGGCCCTCGGCCGCCGCGTCCCAGTAGGGCCGGGTGAACTCGTCGGCCTCGGGGAGGTCGTACCGTATGTCGTTCACAGGAACAGTCCGATCGCCGCGTCGAGGGACCAGGTCTGCCAGGACATGGCCAGGAGGGCGACCAGCGAGATGAGCGCCATCATGGCGTTCTGGCCCTGCTCGGCCCAGTCGTGGATCATCAGCACCAGGTAGAGCAGGTTCAGCAGCAGTCCGCCGACCAGCGCGACCGGGGTGAGGAAGCCGAGTACGAGGCCCAGCCCGAGGGCGAGTTCCGCATAGACGACGATGTACGCCATCACCTTGGGCCGCGGCTTCACGACCAGCTCGAAGCCGCCCTTGACGAAGGTCCAGCGGTGCTTGGCCGCGACGTCGGCGGCCCAGGCGATGCCGGTGCCGCGTTCGAACCAGCCCTTCTTGTCCTTGTGCCGCCAGCTCTCCAGCCACCACAGGCCGAGGCCTATCCGGAGCACGGCGAGCCATTCGGCCCCACTGAGCCAGAGGGTCTGCATCGGCGGCCCCCACCCCTCTCGCGATCGACACGCACTATCTGACGGAACGTCAGTTCAGCGGATGCGGGGCGATCACGCAAGGCCTCCGTCGGCAACGGCCCCCTTCCCCCCGCACCGGGCTCCCGCGCGCCCGTGATCGATCCGCAATCGATTCCCCGCTTGACCGAGACCCATCAACTCAGCGTGGCGATACGATCACACCTCATGCCAGGAGTCCCCGCAGCACCCGACATGACCACCCAGCCCCGCCCCGTGTACGTCATCGGCGGCGGCCCCGGCGGCCTCGCCGCCGCCGCGGCGCTGCGCGCCCGCGGGGTGCGCGCGGTGGTCGTCGAGAAGTCCGACGAGGTCGGCGCGTCCTGGCGGCGGCACTACGACCGGCTCCGCCTGCACACCACGCGCCGGCTCTCGGCGCTCCCGGGCCTGCCCATGCCGCGCCGCTTCGGCCGGTGGGTCGCGCGCGCGGACGTGGTGCGGTACCTGGAGAAGTACGCCGAGTTCCACGAGCTGGAGATCGTCACCGGTGTCGAGGTCACGCGCCTCGAGAGCGACGGGAACGGCGGCTGGACGCTGCACGCCACCGGCGGGCGCGTGCTCACCGCCGCGGCCGTGGTCGTCGCCACCGGCTACAACCACACGCCCCGGCTCCCCGACTGGCCCGGCCGCGAGGCGTACACCGGGCGGCTGCTGCACGCGGCCGACTACCGCGACCCCGCGCCGTACGCGGGCCTCGACGTCCTGGTCGTCGGCGTCGGCAACACCGGCGCCGAGATAGCCGTCGACCTCGCCGAGGGCGGCGCGGCCCGGGTGCGGCTCGCCGTGCGCACGGCCCCGCACATCGTGCGCCGCTCCACGGCAGGCTGGCCGGCCCAGCGCACGGGGATCCTCGTACGCCGGCTGCCCGTGCGGCTCGTGGACCGGCTGGGCGCGCTCGTCGCCAGGGCATCGGTGCCCGACCTGTCGGCGTACGGGCTCCCGCGGCCCTCGACGGGGCTGTACAGCAGGGTCCGGGACGGGGCGATCCCGGTCCAGGACGTCGGCCTGATCGAGGCGGTCCGCACCGGGCGGGTGGAGCCGGTGGCCGCCGTCGAGGGCTTCGAGGGCCCGGAGGTGCTGCTCGCGGACGGTTCGCGGATCACCCCGGACGCGGTGGTCGCGGCGACCGGATACCGCCGCGCCCTGGAGGGTCTGGTGGGCGGGCTGGACGGCGTGCTCGACGAGCGCGGGCGACCCCGTACGCACGGCGCCCGCACCCCGGCGCAGGCTCCCGGCCTGTACTTCACCGGCTTCTCCAACCCCATCAGCGGGATGTTCCGGGAGATGGCCCGGGACGCCGAGAAGATCGCGCGGGCGGTGCAGCGGCAGCTGCGCGCACCGCGGAGCTGAGGCCCGGTTCCGGCCGGAATGGCACTCTGGACCGCCGCGGAGGGGATCTGACACCGTTCCACACACCACCTCCACCACCTTTCCTGCGCAGCCCTGTTCCTGACGGCACGTCAGTTCAGTAATCTGACTACACGTCAGTTATTGAGTTCCATCGAGGTTCATCGAGCAGGAGCGGGCGGAACGATGCTTGGATCTACTCACGGCACCCTCACCACCGACTTCCGCGCACGTGTCGAGGCCTGCGGCGAGTCCCCCAGAACGGCCGTCCACTCCTCGGCGCCGCCGTCCCCCGAGGACACGGCCGCCCTGGACGTCAGCGGACGGCCCCTGCACGCCGACGTCCCCGACCTGGACCGGTTCTTCCGGCCCGAGTCGGTCGCCGTCGTCGGCGCCTCCGACGCCGACGGCAGACCGAACACCGGCATCACCCGCCAGCTGATCGCCTGGGCGCAGCGCGTCGGCGCACGCATCCACCCGGTGCACCCGACCCGCGAGAGCGTCTTCGGGCTGCCGTGCGTGCCCTCGGTCACGGACCTGCCGGAACAGGTGGACCTCGCCGTCCTCCTGGTCGGCGACCCGCTGCCCGTCATCGAGGAACTCGCCGAGACCAAGGTGAAGTTCGCCGTCGCCTTCGCGTCCGGCTTCGCCGAGACCGGGGACGCCGGGGCCGCCGCCCAGGCCCGGCTCACGGCCGCCGTCGGCCGCTCGGGCCTGCGCCTGCTGGGCCCCAACACGAACCTCAACGCCTTCGAGGAGTTCCGCGACGACCTGACCGGGCCGGCCATCGCGCTGATCACCCAGTCCGGCCACCAGGGGCGGCCCGTCTACACCCTCCAGGAGCTGGGCATCCGCCTCTCCCACTGGGCGCCGACCGGCAACGAGGCCGACCTGGAGACCTCCGACTTCATCTCCTACTTCGCCGAGCAGCCCGAGGTCGGGGCCATCGCCTGCTACGTGGAGGGCCTCAAGGACGGCCGGTCCTTCCTGCTCGCCGCCGACCGGGCGGCGCGGGGCGGGGTCCCGGTCGTCGCCGTCAAGGTCGGCCGCACCGAGACCGGCGCCCGGATGGCGGCCTCCCACACCGGGAAGCTGACCGGCGCGGACACCGTCGTGGACGCCGCCATGCGCCAGTTCGGCGTGATACGGGTGGACGGGCTGGACGAGCTCCAGGACACGGCCGCCCTGCTGGCCCGGGCCCGCAGGCCGCAGGCCGAAGGCGTCGTCGTGTACTCCATCTCCGGCGGCACCGGAGCCCACTTCTCCGACCTCGCGACGGAGGCCGGGCTCAGCCTCCCGACCCTCGACCGGGCCAAGCAGGACGAGCTGCACCAGTGGATCCCGGAGTACCTGAACGTCGCCAACCCCGTCGACAACGGCGGCCACCCGGTCGGCGACTGGCGCGGCCGCAAGATCATCGACGCGATCCTCGCCGACCCGTCCGTGGGCGTGCTGATCTGCCCCATCACCGGGCCCTTCCCGCCCATGAGCGACAAGCTCGCCCAGGACCTGGTGGACGCGGCCGAGCAGAGCGACAAGCTGATCTGCGTGATCTGGGGCTCGCCGGTCGGCACCGAGGACGCCTACCGCAAGGTGCTGCTCGGCTCCTCCCGCGTGGCCACCTTCCGCACCTTCGGCAACTGCATCACCGCCGTCCGCGCCTACCTCGGCCACCACCGCTTCACCACCGGCTACCGCTCCCCCTTCGACGAGGCCCCGCGCACGCCCTCGCCCTCCTACCGCAAGGCGCAGGCCCTGATGCGGCCCGGGCAGCAGCTCAGCGAGCACGCGGCGAAGCAGCTGCTGCGCGCGTACGGGATCCGGGTGCCGCGCGAGCAGCTCGTCACGAGCGCGGCGGCCGCCGTGCGCGCGGCCGGCCTGGTCGGCTACCCGGTGGTCATGAAGGCCTCGGGCCCGCAGCTGGGGCACAAGACGGAGCTGGGCCTGGTCAAGATCGGGCTCACCTCCGCGAGCCAGATCCGCGACGCGTACCGCGAGCTCACGGACATCGCGCGCTACGAGAACGTCCCGCTGGACGGCATCCTCGTGTGCCAGATGGTCGAGCGCGGGGTGGAGATGGTCGTCGGCGTCACCCAGGACGACCTGTTCGGGCCCACCGTCACGGTGGGGCTGGGCGGGGTCCTGGTGGAGGTCCTCAACGACGCGGCGGTCCGCGTGCCGCCCTTCGGGGAGAACCAGGCCCGCGCGATGCTGACCGAACTGCGGGGGCACGCGCTGCTGGAGGGCGTACGAGGGGCTCCGCCGGCCGATGTCGACGCCCTGGTGGAGGTCATCCTGCGGATCCAGCGGATGGCGCTGGAACTGGGCGACGAGCTCTCCGAGCTGGACATCAACCCGCTGATGGTTCTCCCTAGGGGGCAGGGGGCCGTGGCGCTGGACGCGCTGGCCATCTGCCGCTGACGCTGCGCTGGCCCGGCCGCCTCTCCCTTGGACCTAGCCCCCCTGTCAGGGGCTCCGCCCCCGAACCCCCGCGCCTCAAACGCCGGCGGGGCTGGATGTGGCTGGTGCCGTCCGCCATGTGCCGGCATGAGCCGGGGACAACCCAGCCCCGCCGGCGTTTGAGGCGCGGGGTCTGGGGCGGAGCCCCGGGACGCGGGGCCGCACCTGCCCATCCACATCGACCCCGAACGGGAGTTCCGCCCCATGACAGAGGCTTCGGACACGGTTCTGCACCGCACCGCCGGCAACGTCTCCTGGATCACGCTCAACCGGCCGGAGGCCATGAACGCCCTCACCTGGGACCAGCGCGACCGCGTCATCGCCCTGCTCGCCGACGCCTCCGCCGACCCCGACGTCCGGGCCGTCGTCGTCACCGCCACCGGCAAGGGCTTCTGCGCGGGCGCCGACCTCCGCGGCGGCCCCGCGGCCGCGCAGCCGGCCGAGCGCGTCGCCGGGGACGTGGCCCGGATGATCCGGCTCGGCGCGCAGCGCCTGATCACCGCGGTCCTCGACTGCGAGAAGCCGGTCATCGCCGCCGTCAACGGCACCGCCGCCGGCATCGGCGCCCATCTCGCCCTCGCCTGCGACCTGGTGATCGCCGCCGAAGAGGCCCGGTTCATCGAGGTGTTCGTCCGCCGCGGCCTGGTCCCCGACGGCGGGGGCGCGTACCTGCTGCCCCGGCTGATCGGCCCGCAGAAGGCCAAGGAGCTGATCTTCTTCGGCGACGCCGTCCCCGCCGCCGAGGCCGAGCGGCTCGGCCTGGTCAACAAGGTGGTGCCCGCCCCGGAGCTGGAGGCCGCCGCCCGGGAGTGGGCGGAGCGCCTCGCGCAGGGCCCGACCCGGGCGCTCGCCCTGGCGAAGCAGCTGGTCAACGCCTCCCTGGACGGCGACCGGGCGGCCGCGCTGGCCGCCGAGGCCACCGCCCAGGAGATCAACATGGGTACGGCCGACGCGAACGAGGGCGTGGCGAGCTTCGTGGAGCGCCGCACGCCCAAGTACACCGGCCGCTGAGGCCGGCTACATCCGCGGGTCGGGCTTCAGCAGCGCGAACACGGCGCCCGCCGGGTCGGTGGCCCAGGCGATCCGGCCGACGCCGGGCACGTTCGCCGCCGGCATCATCACCGCGCCGCCGCTCCCCTCGATCGTGGACACGGTGGTGTCCACGTCGGCCACGTGGAAGTACGGCACCCAGCGCGGCACCATCGCCGAGGCGCCGCCCGCGCCCTCGCCCTGTTCCGCGACCCCGCCGAAGGAGGTGTCCTGCTGGTCGCCCTCGGCGGTGCTCAGCACCCGGTACGTCATCCCGGGCGCGGTCATGTCCGCGTCCCGCCATCCGAACACCCCGCGGTAGAAGGCGATGGCCGCGAGCGGGTCGGGTGCGTGGAGCTCCACCCACACCAGGGTGTTCTCGGCGGAGGCCAGTCCCAGCCCCCGGGTCCTGCCCGGCTGCCAGCTCGCGAACTGCGCGCCCTGCGGGTCGGTGAACTGCGCCAGCCAGCCCTCCCCCATGACATCCATGGGCTCCATGCGCACCTGCCCGCCGCCGGCCCGGACGGCCTCGGCGGTGGCCCGGATGTCACGGGTGTCGAAGTGGACCATCCACGCCGAGCTGGCCCCTTCCTCGGTGAGCGGGCCCAGTGCCGCGACGGTCTTCCCGTCCACCTGCCAGAAGCCGTACCCGCCCGCCTCGGGCCCGGCGGAGACGAAGGTCCAGCCGAGGACGGCACCGTAGAACGCGGCGGCCGCGTCGGTGTCGGGGCTTCCGAGGTCGATCCAGTTGGGTGATCCGGTACGGAAGTCGGTGCCGAGCATCAAGTGCCTCCTACGGGTCCGGCGGGACGGGTCCGCCGGCCACGATGCCGATCCCCCGCGCGCCGGCGGGCGTACGGCCCCCGGCCGGGCCCGGGATTCACCCGTCCGGGTGCAGAAGGCCGTACGGCCGGTTCCGGCGGCCCCGCCTCAGCCGCCGGTCCGCGTCCCCACGCGCTCCAGTGCGGGCAGGAACTGGTCGTAGAAGCCCACCTTGATCGCGAGGGAGCGTTCCTCCGTCTCCCTGAAGGAGTCGGCCGCCCGCTCGCCCCCGGTGCCGAGGTACGCCCGCACCCGGGTGGCCAGCCGGTCGGCGTGCGTCACGGCCAGCAGGTCGGCGGTGGCGAGCGACTCGCTCTTGGCGTCGTGCTGGTGGTGCGGGTAGTAGAAGCGCGAGACGTTCTCCCCGTCCTGCACGAGCAGCGGTTCCATGCGCTCCCACAGCCGCCCGTACTCGACGGAGACCAGGATCTCGCCCCAGAAGCGCAGGATGGTCAGCACCCGCAGGTCGGAGTCCTCGCGGGTGCCGGCGTCGGCGATCAGGTCGAAGGTGGCGTCGATGGCCCGCCTGGTCGCCGGCGTCGGCCTCGTGTGGACGAGCGCCTCCCGGGAGACGCCGAGCCGGTACATGTCCGCCGTCATGTCCTCGCGGTGGGAGCGCATCCCGCGGCTGTCCGGGTACTCCTCGCGCAGGATGACCCGGGCGATCCGCAGGCCCTCCTCGTCGCGCAGGAGATCGATCGCCAGGTCGTAGGCCGGGGTGAACGCGAGCGAGAGGAACCGCCGTTGGAGGAGGACCGCGGCGAAGTCCTCGTCCGGGAGCCCCGCGATGTCCGCCAGTACCGGGTGCTGCGCGTACCGCCCGATGAGTTCGTCCTCGAACCGGTCCAGTTCTTCCACGGCCGTTACCTCTAATTCATGGTGTCGATTGATCTCTGCCAGTCGCGGAGGTCGACGTCGCGGCCGATGCCCCACAACTTGTCCAGTTCCTCTTGGACTTCCCGGCCCATCGCCGTCTCGCACCCGTCGATCTCCAGCTGGGTGGACTGGATGGCGAGCCGCCCGTGCAGGAACGAGCTGACCAGGTAGCGCTCGTCGGCCTTGTACACGGCGATCGACGGGAGGGAGTTGTACACGCGGACCTGGAGCCTGTGCCGGAGCTCCGCCGGGACGGCGTCGTAGACCGACTTGAGGAGCTCCAGGCTCCCGCGCACGTCCACCCGGCCGGCCTCTCCGGTCTGCAAGGCCCGGTCGCGCAGGTCCGCCACCAGGGAGGAGGGGTGCAGCAGCAGGATGCGCACCTCGGCCCGCCGTTCCGTGACGGCCTTGGTGAGCTCGGTCTTCAGCTGCTCGAGGTTGGGTATCCAGGTCTGCAGGATGGCCACCTCCCACCGGGCGTTCTTCAGCAGCTCGATGAAGGCCGCCTCGGGGAAACTCGGGTGCACCCTGGTCACCCCGTCGTAGCGCTCGCGCCGCAGCTGCCCCTCGATGCCGTCGATGTCGAGGCGGGAGACCTGCGCGTTCATGGTGTCGAGCACCTTCAGGCGGTCGAACTCCATAAGGAGGAAGAGGGTGACCGTGCTCAGGATCAGCAGCGTGATCTTGGGGAGGGTGCCGCCGGGGGCCATCTTGTCGAGCCAGCCGAGCAGGTCGGCGAGCAGGACCCCGACGCCCGCGGTCGCCATCGCACCCAGTGCGATCCGCTCGGCCCGGTTGCGAAAGCCGTTCGCCATGCCCACCCCAGCCCCCGACGTCGCTGTCGTTGCCGACGACTGTACACACGGCCTCCCGATCTCATGACGGAGGGTCATGTCTCATTCATCACAAGGAAGTTCGGAACCGAATCAGACTTTTCTCAGCAGCCACAGGTCTCCCAGGTCAGGGTCTCCGTACAGCCAAGGCGAGCACTCCGGTGGCCAGGCGGACCGCGCACCTCCCTTCCCATCTGACGAACCGTCAGGTTCAATCGTGGGTGTGATGGGACACGCAGGGATGGCGGCCACCGTCGTCCGATACCTCAGGTCAGTCGGCTCCCCCACCTCCGCCTCGCCGGAGCAGGGGCCCGAGCCCGTCGACGCCCTGCCGCGTCCCGATCTGCGCGCCGTCGGCGAGGACGAGCGCGCGCCGGTCTCCCCCGCCGAGTTCCGGGCCGTGCTCGGGAACTTCGCCAGCGGGGTCACCGTCATCACCGCGCCGCCCGGCGAGGACGGGGCGGGCCCGGCCGGCTTCGCCTGCCAGTCCTTCGCCTCGCTGTCCCTGGACCCGCCGCTGGTCACCTTCATGGTGGCCCGTACGTCGACCACCTGGCCGCGCATCGCCCGCGCCGGGGTGTTCTGCGTGAACGTCCTCGGGGCCGAGCAGGGCGAGCTGTGCCGGTCCTTCGCGGTCAGCGGCGCGGACAAGTTCGCCGGGGTGACCCACAGGCCGGCCCCCGTCACCGGCTCCCCGCAGCTCGACGCCGTGCCCGCCTGGATCGACTGCCGGATCCACGCCGTCCACACCGGCGGCGACCACCTCATCGTGGTCGGCCGGGTCGTGGCCATGGGCGCGGCGGGCGAGGACGGCCCGCTGCTCTTCCACAAGGGCCGCTTCGGACGGCTGGCGGACTGAGCCGGGCCCGTCCCCCCACCTCAGGCGGGCTCGACGTTGCCGACGGCCGTCGAGACCTCCCGGCCCGACGGGCCGCGGATGTACGCGAGCTCGATCCAGTGCTCGACACCGGTCTGCGAGACATTCTCGTTGATGACCGCCATCAGCTCGCCTTCGACGCCGGAGGCGATGTCCCGGACACGGGTGCGGAGCAGCGGATGCGGCACGTACGCGTACTCCTCACTCATCGGGCTGGGCCTCGACGGCCGCGGCGAACCGTTCGAAGCCGACCAGCGCACGGTCGAGGAGATCAGCGCTGGGCGGACACACCGCGACCATCCCGGCAGACATGCCGTCGGGGGTGTCGAGGCTCAATACGCCGCGGGGCGCGGGACTGGTCACGGGGTGCTCCATACCGTTGTCAGCGGGTGGTTTCCGAGCGTCTCGCGACCGGCGCGAGCCGGCGAGGCAGCGAAGGGGAAGTTCAGCGGCACTTCGGCGGCACTGATGCGACGAGTCCTCGCGAGATCCCCGCACGACGCGCGTTGAACAGCAGTCGGCCCTTACGTTGTGCGGGAGCCCTACGTACGACAGGAGCGATGTCATGCGAACCCCCGCCAACGAGCGGCTCTTCGCGGCCAGAACCGCCAAGGGCTGGTTCTCGCAGGAGAAGGCCGCCGAGGAAATCTCAAGGGCCGGGACCGCAGCGCTTGGCCGCCCCGGGTATTCGATCAGCGTGCGCACGTACCGTTCGTGGGAATCGAGGAACCCCCCGTGGCCGCGACCCGATCAGGCAACGGCGCTGCGGAGCGCATTCGGCCGTGGCCCGGAGGCTCTCGGTTTCACCGGCGTCCGGACAGACTTGACTGACCTCGTGCAGGGGTCAGGGGAGATGATTCCGCCCGTGGACCGCCGAACAGTCCTCGGGGCCGGTGCAGCCGTGATCGGGCTGCCCTGGCACAGCCCGTCATCTGCTCGCGCCACCACCGAACTACGTGTCGGCCGCGAAGAGATCGACCTGCTGGCGGCGACGGCCGCTGACCTTGATGCCATCGACCAGCGCTTCGGCGGTGACCGACTTTGGCGCACCGCCAGAATGCATCTGTCATGGGTGCACCACGTCATAGACCACGGCGCCTACAGCGATGACATCGGCCAGGAGCTGCACAGCATCGCCGGGCAGCTCACCACCAGCCTCGGATGGTTCTGCTACGACGCCGACCAGCAGACCCAGGCTCGTGTCTTCTTCTCCGAGGCACTCAACACCGCAATGATCTCCACTGACTATCCGCTGGCCACCCGGACACTGTCGAACATGGCCCGTCAGTCCGTCGACCTCGGCAAGCCTCGGGAATCGGTACGCTTCGCGCGCACCGCCGAGCAGTACGCCCCCAAATGGGATGCTCCGCCCCGCGTCACCGCTCTCCTGGCCATCCGTGCCGCTCAGGGCTACGCACGGCTCGGCGACGAGATGAACACCTCCCACTCCATCAAGCGGGCCTGGCGCGCATTCGATCAAGGCACGAGCGGCCGTGACCCGAAGTGGACCGGCTTTCTCAACGAACCCGAACTCCTCTGCCTGGAAGGCATGTGCCGCTCCGACCTCGGACAGCACAAGCGCGCCGTCCGACTCCTGGAGCGCTCAGCCGGCCTCCAGGCCATCGAACACTCCCGCAACCGGGGCATGTGCCTGGCCCGGCTGGCCCACACGGCTGTCCAGGCCCATGACCTCGACCGCACCGCAGACGCCGCAAAGGAGTCCTTGCGGCTCATCGAAGGCGGGCAGTCCTCCAGCCGCAACCGCCGCCAGCTGGCCCTGGTACGCGATAGCCTCCACCACCACCCGAGCCCGACTGCCCGGGACACGGCTGACCTGATCGCCGCGCACATCGCGTAGCGAGACCACGGAAGGAAGCTCATGACCAAAACCACCCCGCAGCTCACCTTCACCCGGCACGTCCCCGACTCTGCGCGGAAGATCACGGACGAGCTGACCGCCGTCTATGCCGAGGTCTACAACGTTCCCCCCTATGTCAGCGACCCGTTCTTCTCCGTGGAGACGTTCACCCACCGGCTCACCGCCGCCTACACCATGACGGGCTTCGAAGTGGTCACCGCCCACCTCGCCGACGGCACGTTCGTGGGCTACGTGCACGGCGTCACCCTCACACCCGACCGTGCCTGGTGGGCCTCCCTGGACGAGAAACTCCCCGCCGGCGCCAAGGAGGCCGCTCAGGCCGGCGGTGTCTTCTGGCTGCGGGAGCTGATGGTTCTGCCCCAGCACACCGCCCAAGGCATCGGGCGGGCCCTGCACGACGAGATGGTCCGCGGCCGTGCCGAACCGTGGACCACCCTCACCTGCATCGTCGACAACGAGCCGGCGAGGTCCGCGTACCCGCGCTGGGGGTACGAGGTCATCGGCCGCATCAAGCACGCACCCGAATCCCCGGTCTACGACGCCATGCTGCTGCCGGCCTTGTCATAGCGACGAAGAGGACCCGGCCCGGTCCCGGGGCTGTCAGAACGTGAGGACCCCGCGCGCCACCCGCCCGTGGTGGGCGTCGTCCGCGGCCTTGGCGAAGTCCTCCACCGGGTAGACCTCCGTCACCAGCTCGTCCAGCAGCAGCCGGCCCTGCCGGTAGAGCTCGGCGTACAGCGCGATGTCCCGCTGCGGCCGCGAGGACCCGTACCGGCAGCCCATGATCGTCTTGTCCAGGTACATCGACGAGACGAGGAACGAGGCCTCCTCCGTGAAGCCGGGCACGCCCAGCAGGACCGCCTGCCCGTGCCGGTCGAGGAGGTCGATGGCCTGGCGGATCAGCTTCACGCTGCCCACGCACTCGAAGGCGTGGTCCGCGCCGGTGGGCAGGATCTCCTTCACCGCCGCCGAGGAGTCCGGGACCGCCGAGGCGTCGATGAAGTGGGTGGCCCCGAACTGCCGGGCCACCGCCTCCTTCGCCGGGTTCGCGTCGACCGCCACGATCGTCGTGGCCCCCGCGATCCGCGCCCCCTGGAGCACGTTCAGCCCGATCCCCCCGGTGCCGATCACCACCACCGACTCGCCGCGGTCCACCTTGGCCCGGTTCAGCACCGCGCCCACGCCCGTCAGCACCCCGCAGCCGATCAGGGCCGCCGAGGTCAGCGGTATGTCCGCCGGGATCTTCACCGCCTGCACGGCCTTGACGATCGTCCGCTCCGCGAAGGCCGAGTTGGAGGCGAACTGGAAGAGCGGCTTCCCGCCCCGCGAGAACGGCTGCCCCGGCATCCCGATCGCCTTGCGGCACATCGTCGGCCGGCCCCGGTCGCAGTCCGCGCACGCACCGCAGTTGGCCAGCGTGGACAGCGCCACGTGATCGCCGGGCGACACGTGCGCGACCCCCGCGCCGACCGCCTCGACCACCCCCGCGCCCTCGTGCCCGAGCACCACCGGCGGCGGGAACGGAATCGTCCCGTCGATCACCGACAGGTCGCTGTGGCACAGCCCGGCCGCCCCGATCGCGACCAGCACCTCGCCCGGCCCCGGATCGCGGATCTCCAGGTCGTCGACCACCTGGGCCTGCTTGCCGTCGAATACGACGCCTCTCACCTGGACTCCTTAGGCAGGCCGAGCACGCGCTCGGCGATGATGTTGCGCTGGATCTCGTCCGAACCGCCGTAGATCGTGTCGGCCCGGGTGAACAGGAAGAGCCGCTGCGCCTCGTCGAGCCCCAGCTCGTACGCCAGCCCCGGCTCCCACAGCTCCGGGCCGGCCGCGGCCGCCGCGCCGCGGACCTCCACCGCCAGCTCGCCGAGCCGCCGGTGCCACCCGCCCCACAGCAGCTTGGCCACGCTCGGCGCGCCCGCGTCGCCGGCCGCGCCGCCGCCCAGCGTGCGCAGCGCGTTCCACCGCATGGTGCGCAGCTCGGCCCACTGCCGTACGAGGCGTTCGCGCAGGACCGGATCCGCGGCGTCCGAGGCCGCGTACGCCGCCAGCACCCGCTCCAGTTCCGCCGCGAAGCCGATCTGCTGGACCAGGGTCGAGACCCCCCGCTCCAGGGCGAGCAGCCCCATGGCCACGCCCCAGCCGCCGCCCTCGGCGCCGACGACCTCGGCGGCCACCGCCCCGTCGAAGAACACCTCGTTGAACTCCGAGGTCCCCGACATCTGCCGGATCGGCCGCACGTCGATCCGGCCGGGCTGGTCCATCCGCACGAGCAGGAACGACAGCCCCCGGTGCCGCCGCGACCCCGGCTCGGTGCGGGCCAGTACGAAGCACCAGTCGGCGTCTTGGGCGAGCGAGGTCCAGATCTTCTGGCCGGTGACCCGGAAGAGCCCGTCGGCGGCGTCCCGTACCGCCGCCGTACGGATCCCCGCGAGGTCGGACCCGGCGCCCGGCTCGCTGTACCCCTGGCACCACAGCTCCTCGCCGCGCGCGATGGCGGGCAGGAAGCGCTCGCGCTGCTCCCGCGTGCCGTACGCGAGGAGCGTGGGCGCGAGGAGGTTCTCCCCGATGTGGCCGACCCGGCCGGGCGCGCGCAGCGCCGCGTACTCCTCGGCCCACACCACCTGCCCGGTCAGCGAGAGCCGCCGGTTCCCGTACCCCTCGGCCTCCCAGCCCTGCCCGATCCAGCCGCCCCGGCCCAGCTCGCGCTCCCACGCCCGCCGCGCCCCGACCCCCTCGTGCTCGCTGCCCGGCCCGCCGAGGCCCCGCGCCTGCGCGTACGGGCCCACGAGGTGCTCCGTCAGCCAGGCGCGGGCACGCCCGCGCAGCTCCTCGTCCTGCGCCCCGAAGCCGAAATCCACGCCGCTCTCCCCCGGTCCTACGCGTTGGGGCGGTCCTTGGCGGCCGCCGCCTTGGCCATGGCCTCCAGCTGCGCGAGCAGCGGCATCGGGTCCTTGCCCACCGTCCCGGGCAGGAAGTCGGCGATCTTCTCGGGGGTCCAGGAGCCTTCGGCGTACCCGGCGCGCAGTTCGCGCGGCTGGGCCCAGACGGCGATCTTCGGGCCGGCGATCGTGTAGACCTGCCCGGTGATGTCCTCGGCCCTGGCCCGGTCGCTGAGGAGGTAGGTGACGAGGGCCGCGACGTCCTCGGGCTCGCCGATCTCCTTGAGCTCCATGGGGACGTTCGCGGACATGCGGGTGCGGGCCACGGGTGCGACGGCGTTGGCCGTGACCCCGTACTTGGCCAGGCCCAGCGCGGCGGAGCGGACGAGGGAGATGATCCCGCCCTTGGCCGCGCTGTAGTTGGCCTGGGCGACGGAGCCCTGGTGGTTGCCGCTGGTGAAGCCGATGAGGGTGCCCGAGCCCTGCCGGCGCATGACGGCGGAGGCGGCGCGGAAGACCGTGAAGGTGCCCTTGAGGTGGGTGGCGACCACCGGGTCCCACTCCTCCTCGGACATGTTGAAGAGCATCCGCTCGCGCAGGATGCCCGCCACGCACACGACGCCGTCGATGCGCCCGTACCGGGCGAGCGCGGTGTCGACGATGCGCTGGCCGCCCGCCATGGTGGAGATGTCGTCGGCGACGGCGACGGCTTCGCCGCCCGCCGCGAGGATCTCCTTCACCACGGACTCGGCGACCTCGCTGGTGGGCTCCCCGCCCTCGATGCCCACTCCGTAGTCGTTGACGACGACCTTGGCGCCCTCGGCGGCCGCGGCGAGTGCCACGGCCCGCCCGATGCCCCGGCCGGCGCCGGTGACGGCGACGACCTTGCCTGCCAAGAAGTTCCCCACGTCCGGCCCCTTCCCGCGTTTTCTGACGGACCGTTAGATTCTATGGGGAGTCAGACGCACCTGCACAAGACCTCGTTGCCGTTTCCACACAAGGAGCTGTTGAGGCCCATGTCACTGCCCGCCGAGTTCCACGACATCGCCAAGCGCGTCAACAACTGGGGGCGCTGGGGCGCCGAGGACGAGATCGGCACCCTGAACCTGGTGACCGACGAGGTGGTCCGGGAGGCCGCGGCGGCGATCCGTACGGGCCGCCGCATCCCGCTGGCCCTGCCCCTCAAGGAGGACGGGGTGCAGGCCGGGATGATCCCCGGCCGGATCAACCCGCTGCACACGATGGTGCAGATCAACCAGGAGCTCTTCGGGCCGGGCACGGTGGCGTGCAGCGACGACGCGGTGACCATGGGCCTCCAGGCGGGCACCCACTGGGACGCCCTGACGCACGTCTCGCACTCGGGGCGGATCTACAACGGCCGCCCGGCCTCCTCGATCACCGCGCACTCCCGGTCGGAGTTCAGCGGCATCGACAAGGCCGGGCACATCGTCTCGCGCGGGGTCCTGCTGGACGTGGCACGCGCCAAGGGCCTGGACCGGCTGCCCGGCGGACACGCCGTGACGCCCGAAGACCTGGCCGAGGCGGAGGAGTTCGGCGGGGTCGCGGTGCGCGCCGGCGACATCGTCCTGGTCCGCACGGGACAGATCCAGGTCTACCTGGCGGGCGACAAGCACGGCTACGGCTTCCCGTCCCCTGGGCTGTCCGTCCGCACTCCCGAGTGGTTCCACGCGCGGGACGTGGCGGCCGTCGCGAACGACACGCTCACCTTCGAGATCTTCCCGCCGGAGATCGACAACCTGTGGCTGCCGGTGCACGCCCTCGACCTGGTCGAGATGGGCATGCTCCAGGGCCAGAACTGGAATCTCGAAAAGTTGTCCACAGCCTGTGCGGAAGAGAACCGGTACGCCTTCCTCCTGTCGGCCATGCCCGAACCCTTCGTCGGCGGCACGGGCACCCCGGTGGCCCCGGTGGCCGTCCTCTGAGGTCAGGGCGCCGCCGTCCTCTGAGGTCGGGGCGCCGCCGTCCTCTGAGGTCGGGGCGCCGCCGTCCTCTGAGGTCAGGGCGCCGCGGCGGCCCGGCGGCGGGCGCGTACGACGGTCCGCACGGTGACCGCGACGGTGAGCAGCAGCACCCCGCCCGCGGCGGCGAGCGTCGCGCCGTCCGGGTGGACCAGCGACTGGCCGCGGCCGGCCTGCCAGGTGACGACCGCGACCAGGCCCGAGTAGCCGACCGCGGCGCGACGACGACACAGCAGAACCCCCATACGAGGTGCGACGGCGTGCGGTTGACCGGGCGGACATCCGGCTAGAGCGGGGCCTCGTCGCCCGCCGGGAACGGCCGCCCGTGCCCCGGGACGATCACGTCGGCCGCCCCCAGGACCCGGCGGCGCGAGCTGCGCAGCAGGTCCCGGTCGGGCGCCACCGGGTCTTCGGCGGGGCCGTCCGGACGCCACCAGAGGTCGCCGACGAAGGCGACCACGCCGTCGGCGGTGCCGGCGAGCAGGGTGATGTCCTCGGGGCTGTGACCGGGGGTGCGGATCAGGCGCAGGGAGCCGGTGAGCTCGTACCCCTCGGCGTCCCGGTCGGTCCACTGGTCGTCCTGGTACTCCGCCTTGTGGTCGTGGACCCGGGCGCGGGCGAAGAGCCCCACGTTCATGGTGTTGTCGGGGTGGTGGTGGCTGAGCACGACATCGGTGATGTCGTCGGGCCCGAGGCCCAGTTCGGCGAGCGGGCCGAGGATCCGGTCGCGGTGGGCCACCATGCCGGGGTCGACGATCACGTGCCGGTCGCCGTCGGCGACGTACGAGACGGTGGCGGCGACGCCCGGCCCGGTGGAGGTGGTGTAGCCGGTGGTCAGGACGGTGAACTCGGCGCTGCGGCCGGTGGGCTGGTCTGTCATGCCCCTACCTTCGCGCCCGGCCGGGTCCCCCCACGAGTGGCTCTTCTGCCCGTGATCGCGGGTTTCGTGCCATGCCCGGCCGCCGAGCCTGCGGCCGGAACGCCGACCTGAACGACGAGGGGCCTCCACAGGGTGGAACCATGAGGTGTCCATGACGCGTCACCGTTCGCGCGCCCGTCTCCGCACACCACCCACCCACCCACCACTGCCACCCACCCTCACCACTGAAGGACACTCATGGCCAACCCGTACGCGGCAGCCCCACCGCCGCCGCCCCAGCCCCCCAGACGCCGCTCGAACGGCGGCCTCGCCGGCTTCCTGGCCGTCGCCCTGGTCATCGCCGGCATCTACGGCGCCTCCCAGTGGCTCGGCAACGACGACGGCAAGTCCGGCACGTCGACGGGGGCGGCCTCCGCCACCGCATCCCCGTCCGCCAAGTCCTCCTCGAAGCCCTCGGACCCCGGCAACCCCGAGTCCTCCTCCGACACGTCCAGCTCGTGGAAGGTCGGCGACTGCGGCGGCCCCGACCCGGACAACAAGCCCGACGGCTACCGCCCCCAGAAGTGCTCGGCCTCCGGCGCCACCTTCAAGGCGATCGACATCAAGGACGCGAGCATCCTCCCGGGCGCGATCCAGTGCCCGCCCGGCACCGACCTGATGATCCAGGTGAGCATCTCCTACGGCAGCAGCAAGAAGGGCGGCATCCCGACCAACACCGTCTGCGGCCGCAACCTCTCCGACGACCACCCCGGCGACGCGGGCGCAGGCGGCGGCCAGCTGGTCCAGGGCGACTGCGTGACCGACCAGGCCCAGGAGGTCCCCTGCACCACGGCCGGCTCGTACAAGGTCCTCGGCCTGGTCAAGACAAAGACCGAATGCCCGTCGGGCACCACCGAACCAATGGAACTGACCATGGCGATCGGCCGCCCGTACGACGTGATCTGCGCGGACGGCAAGTAGGTCCGGCACGTCGGGAAGAGGTCCTGCGGGTGGCGGCGGTGCGCATGCACGCCCCGAGCGCGGCACGGCAGCCGCCACCCCGCGACCCGCACTCGTCAAGGCGTGTCCTTGGCGTCCCCTCGCGTCGAATCGCTCCACACCAGGGTGATCAAGATGTGACGGATCGTCAACACCTCGTTAGAGGTACACGCGCGGTTCCCTCATCGAGGGGTGAATTTCCGGCGGGCCGTCCGTGGCCCCGTCCGACGTCGACTTCTGTGCGCGGTCGATCTCGCACCAGATCCGCTTGCCCGCGCCCTCCCGCTGCCAGCCCCAGCGGTCCGCCAGGCCGTCCACCAGTTCCAGGCCCCGGCCGTTGGTGTCCTCGCCGCCCGCCTGGCGGCGGGCCGGCGCGCGGTCGCTGGCGTCCGCGACCTCGACCCGTACCCCCGGCCCCCCGAACAGCATGCGCAGCACGGCCGGACAGCCCGTGTGCACGACCGCGTTCGTGACCAGCTCGGAGATCAGCAGGATCAGCGTCTCCGCGAGCGGTTCGTCATCCCCTATGCCCGAGCCCGCCAGCCGCGACCGGGCCCACCGGCGTGCCCGGCCGACCTCGGCGGGGTCCGGTCCTACCTCCAGCTGAACCTGAAGCACCTGCACCGCTCACACCATCCGAACCGGCGGACACTTCGCCTCGCGACAGGATGGGATCACCCGCTGTGATCCCCTTGCGGAGCAGCATGGTTGACATACAGTCACCACAACAAGCGCTTCGGGCATATTCCCGCGCGAAGGAGTGGGCGTGGTGCATACTGTGCGACGCCTGCGCCGCTCAACCGCTCGCATTCGTGGGAGCGTACCGGAGCGACCCCACGGCTCCGGTCCGTAAGGAGGGGGGCGAAGGACACAAACCGATATCAACTCTCCGTAATCGGACATGCGTCCCGCGCCTTCGCTCCCGTAACAGTCGGCTACGGTGCCGAACCCAGCAGTTCCGCCGCCAGCAGCTCCTCCGCCTCCGCCGCGGTCCGCCACTGCTCCGCCCGCACCCACGCCCGCTTCAGGTGCAGATGCACGTCCGCCTCCCACGTGAAGCCCATCCCGCCGTGCACCTGGAGGCAGTCCCGGGCGCCCGCCACCGCGGCCTCGTCCGCGAGGAGCTTGGCCGCCGCGATCTCGGCGCCGTCACCCGTCACCGCCGCCGCGTAGACCGCCGTACGGGCCACCTCCGCCCGCACCAGCATCCCCGCGCACAGGTGCTTGACCGCCTGGAACGCCCCGATCGGCTGCCCGAACTGCTCGCGCTCCCCCGCGTACCGCACCGCCAGCTCCACTGTCCGCAGCGCGCTGCCGACCTGGAGCGCCGCCGTCAGCACCGCCCCCACCGCCGTGTACGAGGCGTCCGGCGAGGCGTACGGCGAGGCGTCCGGCACGGCGCCCGCGGACGACGGCACCCGGTGCAGCGGCGTCAGCGGGTCCGCCGAGCGGACCGGGGAGCCGGACGGCACCGCGGGCGCGCCCAGCACCGCGTCCGCCTCCCCCAGGTGGGAGACCAGGCCCCCGCCCAGGTCGAAGGCCGTGACCACCGTGGTCCCGGACGCCGCGCCCGGGACCACCCCGGCCGCCAGGTGCGTGGCCACCAGCGGACCCGGCAGCAGCGCCCGCCCGGCCTCCTCGAAGACGATCACCGCCTCCGGCAGCCCGAGCCCGACCCCGCCCTCGGACTCCGGCAGCCGCAGCGCGAAGAAGCCCGCCTCGCCCAGCTCCCGCCACAGCCCCCGGTCCACGCACACCCCCGAGTCCACCGACGCCCGCAGGGCCTCGCGCCCGTAGCGGCCCGCCAGCAGGTCCCGTACGCCCGCCCGCAGGTCCCGCTGCTCCTCGGTCGGCTGGAAGTCCATGCCCCTCACCGGCCCTTCGGGAGGCCGAGGATCCGCTCGGCGACGATGTTGTGCTGGATCTGCGAGGTGCCCGCCGCGATCGTGTACGAGAGCGAGGAGAGCCGGTCCAGGGTCCACTCCTCCTCCAGCGACAACGACAGCGGCCCCAGCACCTGCGCCGCCACCTCGTACAGCTCCTGCCGCGCGTGCGAGTAGGCGAGCTTGAAGACGGAGCCGCCGATCCCCGGGACCCCGCCGCCCGACCGCTCCGACTCGCTCACGTTCCACTGCGTGAGCCGCCACAGCGCCCCGAACTCCCCGTACAGCCGCCCCAGCCTGCGCCGCAGCACCGGATCGTCCCAGCGCCCGTTCGCCTTCGCCGTACGGGCCAGCTCGCCCAGGGTCCGGCGGCAGGCGACGACCTCCCCGACGAAGGCCGTGCCCCGCTCGAAGGACAGGGTGACCATGGTGACCCGCCACCCGTCGTTCTCCGCCCCGACCCGGTTGGCGACCGGCACCCGCACCTCGTCCAGGAACACCTCCGCGAACTCCGCCGACCCGGCCAGCGTGCGCAGCGGCCGGACCGTGACCCCCGGCGCGTCCATGGGCATGGCCAGCCAGGAGATCCCGCGGTGCTTCGGGGCCCCCGCGTCCGTCCGTACGAGCAGTTCGCACCAGTCGGCGACCTCCGCGTGCGAGGTCCAGATCTTCGAACCGGTGATCACGTACTCGTCGCCGTCGCGGACCGCGCGCGTGCGCAGCGAGGCCAGGTCGGAGCCGGCGTCCGGCTCGCTGAACCCCTGGCACCACACCTCGTCGCCGCGCAGTACGGGCGGCAGCCAGCGCGCCCGCTGCTCCGCCGTCCCCTCGGCGGCGATGGTCGGGCCGGCGTGCAGCAGCCCGACGAAGTTGGCGCCGACGTACGGGGCCCCCGCGCGCTCGGTCTCCTCCAGGAAGATCAGGTGCTGGGTCGGGGTGGCCCCGCGGCCGCCCGCGTCCACCGGCCAGTGCAGGCCCGCGTACCCGGCCTCGTACAGCCGGCGCTGCCAGCCCAGGTCGTACGCCCGCCGCCCGGGCCAGTCGTCCGGCGAGGGCTTGGCGGGCAGCTCGGGCAGCACCTTGCCGAGCCAGCCGCGCAGCCGCGCCCGGAACTCCTGCTCCTCCTCCGTGTAGGTCAGGTCCATCAGCGGCCCTTGACCCGGTCCCGGTCGAAGTCCAGGCCGAGCATGCGGATGGCGTTGCCGCGCATCAGCTTGTAGACGGTCTCCTCGTCGAGGCCCTGCACGTGGTCGAGGGCGACCTCCTTGGTGTGCGGGAAGGTCGAGTCCACGTGCGGGTAGTCGGTCTCGAAGGTGGCGTTGTCGCGGCCGACCACGTCGAGCGAGGCGATGCCGTGCTTGTCGCGGAAGAAGCAGCAGAACATCTGCCGGTAGTAGTACGTGGAGGGCGGCTCGGGGATCAGGTCGCGGACCCCGCCCCAGGCGCGGTGCTCCTGCCAGACGTCGTCGGCGCGCTCCAGGGCGTACGGGATCCAGCCCATCTGCCCCTCGCTGTAGGCCAGCTTGAGCGTCGGGAACTTCACCAGGACGCCGCTGAACAGGAAGTCCATCATCGAGGCCATCGCGTTGTTGAAGCTGAGCGAGGCCTGCACGGCGGGCGGCGCGTCGGGGGAGGCGGCGGGCATCTGGGAGCTGGACCCGATGTGCATGTTGACCACCGTGCCGGTCTCCTGGCAGACGGCGAAGAAGGGGTCCCAGTAGCCGGAGTGGATCGAGGGCAGTCCGAGGTAGGTCGGGATCTCTGAGAAGGTCACCGCGCGCACCCCGCGGGCCGCGTTGCGCCGGATCTCGGCGACGGCGAGGTCGATGTCCCACAGCGGGATGATGCACAGCGGGATCAGCCGGCCGCCGCTGTCGCCGCACCACTCCTCGACCATCCAGTCGTTGTAGGCGCGCACGCACGCGACCGCCACTTCCTTGTCCCGCGCCTCGGCGAAGGTCTGGCCGCAGAACCGGGGGAAGGTCGGGAAGCACAGCGAGGCCTCGACGTGGTTGAGGTCCATGTCGGCGAGGCGCGCCTTGGGGTCCCAGCAGCCCCGGCGCATCTCCTCGCGCGTGATCCCCTCCAGCGTCATGTCGTCGCGGTCGAAGCCGACGGCGGCGATGTTGCGCTTGTACGGGAACTTCAGGTCCTCGTAGATCCACCAGTCGGTCGGCGGGCCGTCGGGGTCCATGGTGATCACGTACTTGCCGCCGGTGTACTCCAGCTCGCCGATGCCCGCGGTGAGCGCCTTGGGGCCGCGGTCCCGGTACTTGGCCGGGAGCCAGACGTCGAAGAGGTGCGCGGGCTCGATCACGTGGTCGTCGACGCTGATGATCCGTGGCAGTTCCAGTCCCATGCCGTCTCCCCAATCTGATGGATCGTCAGAAACAAGCTAGCCCCGCCACCCCTGGACCGACAAGCGCCGGCGCTCTACGCTCTCCGCTTGATCTGACTATCCGTCAGTTAACTGGGTCAGTTATGGGAGGTCTGGGATGACGGACACGACGCCGGCCGGCACCGCGACGGAACTGAGCCGCTCCGCGACCCTGTGGGAACTGATCGCCCGCCGCGCCGCCCTGACCCCGGACACCACCGTCCTCATCGAGGCCACCGAAACGCCCCGCCCGGACCCGTCAGCCGACCGCCGGCTGACCTTCGGCGAGCTCCACGACCGCTCCGAACGGGCCGCCGCCGGCCTGTACGCGATGGGCGTGCGCCCCGGCACCGTCGTCGCCTGGCAGCTCCCCACCCGCATCGAGACCGTCCTGCTCTCGGCCGCCCTCGCCCGCCTCGGAGCCGTCCAGTCCCCCGTGATCCCCTTCTACCGGGACCGCGAGGTCGGCTTCGCGCTCCGCGAGTCCAAGGCCGAGTTCTTCGCCGTCCCCGGCGTCTGGCGGGGCTTCGACTACCCGGCGATGGCCGCGCGGCTCGGCGCCCGCGGCGTCTTCGACGCGTACGCCGGCCTCCCGGACGGCGACCCTTCCCTGCTGCCCCCGCCGCCCGCCTCCGGCACCGACGTCCGGTGGATCTACTGGACCTCCGGCACCACCTCCGACCCCAAGGGCGTCCTGCACACCGACCGCTCCCTGATCGCGGGCGGCTCCTGCCTCGCGCACGCCCTGCGCCTGACCCCGGCCGACGTCGGCTCGATGGCCTTCCCCTTCGCGCACATAGCCGGGCCCGACTACACCGTGATGCTGCTGCTGTACGGCTTCCCCGCGGTCCTCTTCGAGAAGTTCGCGATGCCCGACGCCCTGGACGGCTACCGCCGCCACGGGGTCACCGTCGCCGGCGGCTCCACGGCCTTCTACTCCATGTTCCTCACCGAACAGCGCAAGACCCCGGACGTCCCGCTCATCCCCACCCTGCGGCTCCTGGCGGGCGGCGGAGCCCCGAAGCCGCCGGAGATCTACCACGCCGTCGTACGGGAGATGGGCTGCCAGCTGACCCACGGCTACGGCATGACCGAGGTCCCCATGATCACCATGGGCTCCCCGGACGACACCGCGCACCACCTGGCCACCACCGAGGGCCGGCCCCCGGCCGGAATGTCCATCCGCATCACCGGCCCGGACGGCGCGACGCTGCCGGCGGGGACGGACGGCGAGGTCCGGCTCCGCGGGGAGGCGGTCTGCCAGGGCTACCTGAACCAGGACCCGGCGGCGGGCGCGCCGGAGGCCTTCGACGCGGACGGCTACCTGATCACCGGGGACCTCGGGCACCTCACGGAGGACGGGTACCTGGTGCTGACCGGGCGCAGCAAGGACGTCATCATCCGCAAGGGCGAGAACATCTCGGCGAAGGAGATCGAGGACCTGCTGCACGAACTGCCGGGGGTCGCGGACGTGGCGGTCATCGGGCTGCCGGACCCCGAGCGGGGCGAGCGGGTGTGCGCGGTGGTCGAACAGCCGGCGGGTTCGGCCGCGGCGCCGCTGACGCTGGCCGAGGTGACGGCGTACCTGCGGGGGGCGGGGCTGGCGCCGCACAAGCTGCCGGAGCAGTTGGAACTGCTGGATGCGCTGCCTCGCAACGAGGCCCTGCGCAAGGTCCTGAAATACCGCCTCCGCGAACGCTTCGCGTAGCCCGGGCGCTCCGCCCCGGCCCCCGCTTCGGGGGCTCCGCCCCCGGACCCCCGCGCCTCAAACGCCGGCGGGGCTGGATGTTGCCTCCAGCCGCACCGAACCGGCGGCAGGAGGCAGATCCAGCCCCGCCTGGGGGTCCCCCCGGACGGAGTCT